>VGYP01000016.1 GCA_016872955.1 Planctomycetota bacterium | reverse complement strand
CCGTTGCTGAAGTTAGCCACGTTCGACTTGGAGAAGTCGCTGACGTTGGCAGCGGGCCGACTGTTGCTCTGGGTGGCCCAGTTGGACCAGGTGGGACCAGACCCGTCGTAAAAGCCGGCCTTCATCCACTCGTCGACCGTCGGCAGGACGTAGGTGGCATCGGGGTTGCGGCTCGGAATCGCACCTGAGGTCTGGTTTCCGAGGGTGTAGGAACCGCTCTCGATCAACGCCGGGTTCTGGGGTTGCCCGTGATGGAGCCAGTTGGCGAACCGAGCCGCGCTGAACCAGTTCACGAAGGTGACGGGCACGTCGGCATACGGCGCCCCCATCAGATTGTTGCCCGGCTTGACCGCGTAACTAAAGCTGCCGGCTGCTCCCGACTGCACGATGCCACCGTTGGCATCCGTCGCCATGCGGGCATCGTAGATCAAGTTGGGATTCGTATGCCCAACGGCATTGAGGAACGCGACGTACTGTTGATTCGTCGTCTCGTACGTTGCCATGTTGAAGGTGTACGGCACGTGACCGTATCCGAACGCATTAGGGAGATTGCCGGGATGGCCGATGATCTTCGTATCGATGGTCACGGCCAGCACGCTTGAGGCCACGCTCGCCAGCGCGAAGGCCAGGACGCCGGCGAAGGCTCGCAGATTGAGGACTCGGGCCCCGCGGCCACTGCCCCACGTCCACCGTTTGTTGCGGCGACAGCGCATTCCGTTGCCCCCGACGGGCGCCCCGCCCTTGCGGCGGTACTCGGGGAACCGCTTTCGCGACTTGATCGTCTCGCGTCCGCGGGAGAAGTCGACCGCGTAGGTCGCCTCCATCTCGTCACAGTAGTTTTCCAATGCTGCACTCATGACACTGCTCCTTTTAATTGGGCCCCAGGGGGGCGGACTGGACCGAATAACTCCCTCATCTGGCTGCCGTCGGCCGAACACCGACAACCCGCTCTTCGAACCACCTCGTAGACGCGACGACCGCGGCCCGGGGCCGCACTCGCCGCTAGACGTACTGAAAGACGCCCCGTCGCTCGACGACCCGCTGGGCCTCCGAGAACAGCGACATCAGGGCATCACCTTCCGAGAGACCGGGCAGATACACCCAGGCACCGAGCTGGCGGGCCCACAACTCCTCGTCGACGCTCTCACCCGTGCCGCACACCACGACGAGCGTGTTGGGACGGCCGGCAAACTCCTCGGCGATCTCCGCCGAGTCGTTGACCCGCTCGCCGATCGGGCGGGCGATGTCGACGATCACGAGGTGGTAGTCACCTTCGACGAACGTCCGCAGCTCGGCCGCATCCGCCGGCGTCTCGCACGCCGACCAGCCCACCAGATCCGCCATCGTGTCGAGCCGGTGCCGGAGGCTCTCGTCACCAGACACGACCAAGCACTTCAGCACCCCGGGCATCCGCTCAGAGCGCCGCGCGGCAGACTTCCCTGCCAGCGAACGAACTTCATCGGACGTGATGCCAACCGCAACGACCATCATGAGTCACCTCCCGGCGACGAATCGCCATTCGCGTGTAAGAACCAGCGGGCCGGTCTCGTGCCGTCGACTCGTGTCGTCGACTGCCGCGCCCGCTCGCGGCGGGAGAAGGAAGTGCAAGCGCCGTGCCAAACCTCGTCGCCAGTTCGCAGGCGACGTGACCGACGCTTGAAATCAGCGGCGCACGGCTCGCGACGTGGTATGGGTGGGCAGTCGAGGGCCGCAGGATCGACTCACCACATCGCGTGCCCGACCCACCGCGATACACCGGGCCACGGGCCGGCCAAACGCCTTTTCGGCCGTGAAATTCCCCACTCTCACCACCCTGGTGACCGTCTCACCAGGGGCGGGAGCCGCAGCCTCAGCCCTGCGTCGCGGGCCCCGACGGGCGACGTCGCTTGCCCGACTCGGCCACTTCACCGGGCGCAACCGGCGTGATTCGCCGGGGGATCGCGTGAGGCTCGACCTGCGACCCACAGGTCGTCGTCAGGCTCGCAAGATCGAATGCGGTGCCCGCACGCATGACCACGTCCGCGACCGGGACGAGCCCGAGCAGCGGGTGTTCCTCCGGGCGGACCACCGCATCATCGACGTCGGGATGCGCGGCCAGCACCCGCTCCACCGCCTCTGGATTCACGAGCCGCCCGCCGCTACGAAAAATCCGATCAAGCCGGCCCCT
The DNA here is from genome assembly GCA_016872955.1 of Planctomycetota bacterium. Taxonomy (GTDB): domain Bacteria; phylum Planctomycetota; class Planctomycetia; order Pirellulales; family UBA1268; genus QWPN01. The sequence continues at coordinate 17,021 of VGYP01000016.1, read as the reverse complement.
GAAGTGCAGCCGGCCCTGCGTATCGACCTCGACCAGGTCGTTGGTCGGGAAAAACCCTTGCTCGTCGAGCCCCTCGTATCCGCCGTCAGCCCGGAGATAGCCGAGGAACATGGATGGACCGCGGAGCAGGAGACGGCCGGCCTGGCTGCCCGGCACGGGCTCGACACGCCACTCGAAATGCTCGTACGGCGTGCCCACGCAGGCGTCCGCGCCACCGCCCGCCTCGAAACTCAGATCCGAGATCCGCGGACCGGCCTCGGTCATCCCGTAGAGAAAGAGCCTGCGGGCCCGCGGAAAAGCCCGGCCCAACCCCGCCGCGAGGTCGCCGCCGAGCGGTTCCCCGCCCGTCGTCACCACCCGCACCCCGGCAAAGGGCTCGCCCGTCCAATACCCCATGAACAGCCGAAACAGCGAGGGCGGCCCCTGCACGACCGTGATGCCTTCGCGGCGCATGGCGGCCTGGAGTTGGGTGAGGGGATCCCGCGGCCTGAACAGCCGGCAGGCCGCCCCGGCCCAGAGCGACGCCAGGCAGCCTCCCATCAGCGCGTACATGTAGCCCAGCGGCGTATTCACGGCGACACGATCGTCGGCCACGAGCGTCAGCGAGCGGGCGATCGCCTCGGCCGTCAGACAGACCGACTCCGCCGGCAGGGCCACGAGTTTGGGGACACCCGTGGTGCCCGAGGTGCAGATCACCAGGGCCTCGTCCCGGGCCCCCAGGTCGGCGGCTTCCGGCAGGGAAGCCGACTGCGGCGGCCGGGCCGCGTCGTCGAGCGTGGCGGCCGGGCCGAGCCACCGGACGACGTCGGCCACCTGGGCGGCCGTCATCGAATCCCGCAGCACGACCGCCGAAAAACCGCGTCGCCAGCAGGCCAGCACCTGCAGGAGCAATCGGCCCGGATCCTCGTTGCGGACGACAGCTCGCCAGGGCCTCGGCCCGGTGGGCTCGGTCAGGGCCGCCGCCTCGGCCTCCACCCGACGGGCCAGGTCGGCATAGGAAATCGTTTCCGCGGCACCGATCACCGCCGGCCGGTCACCGCCTGCCGCGACGCTCTCGAGAACACGTCGCCAGATCACGAGGGGCGGCTCCGCAAGACTGATGCGGCCGAGTGTATCACCGTCGGCCGTCGTCGCGCGGCGGCACCACGCGGTCGACGACCCAGCGCAGAAAGCGGAGGTTTTCCGGCTCGTTCCGAAGCACGGGCTCGATCGACCGCCAATACGCTTCGAGCCAGGCGCGGTGCCACCCCTCTTCGGTGAGCCCCGCGGCGGGCGACGCGAGTACGCCGCACACGATGCGGACCCGGTCTCCCTGCCACAACGCCAGCGCCGTCACGACCGGCGCCCCGAGTGTCCTGGCCAGGGCCGGCAAACCGAGCGAGAACCGCCACCGCATGCCCAACCGTTCGAAGACGACCGTCCGATCGCCCGTCGGCTGATCCGCGGCCCCGAGGAGGACGCCACCACCGCGGAGGTGCAGGGCCGATTTCACGAGCAGGACGCCTCGGTCGGCCGTGTCCAGCGGATCGGCGAACGCCGCGTCGCCGCCCAACCAATCGGGAAGGTCGCGGGTATTGGTCCAGACGAGCAGGGGCAGCCGACGCCCGAGCAGCCAGTTCATCAGAAACTTGGGCGGCCCGAGATGCGCCGCCGCCACGATCACGCCGCCCCGACGGCGGGCCTCGTCGAGTGCGTCGACATCGGCTGCGGTGAGCAGGTCGAGGGCCTCTTCCCTCCGCCGCTGGTCGTACAGGTGGGCCCGCACGACCTCGCCAGCCGCGGCCCCCCACCAGGCCCGGGCATGCCAGTCGGCGCCGACGGCGATCTCCGGATGCTCGGCCGCCCAGCGGACCAGCCGTTCATCTCGACCGCCCTCCTCCGCCCGCTCACGCAGCAGGCGGAGCTTCGTCGGCAGCGGGTCGTCCAGCGATACGATCGGTCCGACGAGGTCGGCCATGTCAGCCCCGCGTCGCGCGGGCGAGGTGGTCGATCAGGTTGCGGGGCGTGGCGAAGGTCTCCGCGGTCAGGCTTTCGTCCCTGAGCGCGATACCCGTGCGTCGCTCCAACTCCAGTACCAGTTCGAGGCAGCCGATCGAATCGATGCCCAAGCCGCCGGGTCCCAGCGGCGAATCCTCGTCGACCACGGCCGTCGAGACCGGAGCCTGCGCCCGCACGACCTCCAGCACCACGCGGGCGAGCGGCTCTCGTTCCATGCGTCTTCCCCTCTACCGGCGGCACCGCCCCGGTGACGGCCGTCGGTATGATGCGGCAACACGTCGCGTCCTCCAGTATGACTCCCGCCCCGATGCCGCGCCTGCCGCTCTCCGTGATCGTCGTCTTCCACGACATGGCCCGGGAGGCGGCCCGCACCCTGCACACGCTCTCGGCGGCCTATCAGCGGGACGTGAAACCGGAAGACTACGAGGTGCTGGTCGTGGACGCGGGCTCCGATCAGCCGCTCGATGCGGCGCTCGTCGCCGGCCACGGCGCCTCGTTCCGGCTCATCCGCACGCCGCCCCGCCCCTCCCCGGCCGCGGCCGTCAACCTCGCCGCCCGGGCGGCCGCGGGCGCGGCGATTGCGGTCTGCATCGACGGGGCCCGTATGCTCTCGCCCGGGGTCGTGGCCGGCATGCTCACCGGCCTGCGGATGTTCCCCGATTCGCTGGTGGCGACCCTCTCCTGGCACCTCGGCCCGAAGGTGCAGAATGAATCGATCCTCGACGGGTACGACCAGATCGCGGAGGACCGGCTGCTCGAGTCGGTCGACTGGCGCGGCGACGGCTACGAGCTGTTTCGTATCGCCACGCTGGCCACGTCGTCGGCCGGAGGCTGGTTTCGGCCGATCGGCGAGAGCAACTGCCTGGCCGTGCCGCGGACCGCCTGGGAGACCCTCGGCGGACTCGACGAACGATTTACGTCGGCCGGCGGCGGATTCGTGAACCTCGACTTCTACCGGCGGGCCTGCGACCGCGCCGGCACGCTCGTGATGCTCCTCGGCGAGGGCACCTTTCACCAGGTCCACGGGGGCGCTGCCACCAACGTGCCCTGGACGCGTCACCCGGCCGCTGCCTTCCATGACGAATACCTCGCCCTGCGCGGCAGGCCCTTCGCGGCCCCGGTTCGCGAGGCGGTCTATCTCGGCCGGCTCCCACCGCAGGCGATCCCGACACTCGAGCACTCCACGGCCGCGGCCCTGGCCGCTCAGCTCGGCACGGCGCCGCGGACCGGATCGTAGTGCACCGACATGGCCGCACCGCCCTGGGCGGCGATCTCGCCAAGCCTGTTCAGCGTGCGGTACTCCGCCGCGAACTCCCGCGCCAGATTGGCCCGCCCCGCCGGCGACAGGCCGCCACCCCGCGTCGGATAGCCGCCGTTGCGGGTCAGCGTCGGCCGGAAACCGAAGGCCCGCTCGCAATCGTCGGTCAGCCGCTCGGTGGCGATGACTGCCGCTATCTGCGTGGGGTCGATCGTGTCGAGCAGGCCGTCGAGATACCAGGCGAAGCCCTGCGGCACTTGACCGATTAGGCTCATCAGCGCCGACACGGGCGAGACCTCCTCCGGTCCGGTTCGCTCGAGCCGTTCGGCCAGCCCGCCGACGTCTGAGAACTCCGACAGAAACTCCCGCTCCGCGCGGTGACGCAAGCGGGCGACTGGGTCTTCCTGGCGGGCAGCCGGCAACTGGTCGGCGTCGAACAGGTAGCGACGCCAGTTGAAGGCCGAGACGAACCGGGCGACAGGATCGCGAACGAGCACGACGTAGCGGTGGCCCGGCCGAGGCAGGGGCCGACGAAGATGGACGTGCTCGAAGCAGTGGCCCCGGGACCGCAGTTCCGCGGCGATGCTGCTGCCGCCGCACTTGCCGACGTGCACCAGATCGAACGGCGTGCCGGGCGCGAACGGGGCCATGATCAGGTCCATCCGGCGGCCAACTCGCGGAGCCGCGTGTAGGTGGCGGCCACGTCGTCGGGCAACGGCGTGTCGTCGGCCGATTCGTGACGCAGGCCGGATTCGAAGAATGTCAGCGTGGTCGGCGCTCCAGCTGCAGGCAGACCGAGCCGCCGGCCGAGCGCGGCGGCCCGATCGTTGAACCGCTCCGCGTCGGCGACATATTCCACGAGCGGGCAGTCGGTCTGTTCCTGCCAGGCGAGCAGACGGCGGTTGTAGGCCAGCCACAAGCCGAGGGCCTTTTCCGGCGTGAACCGGGCCGGGGTCCGCTTCACGAGCGAGCGGGCGACCTCGAGTGGGTGCCTGAAGATGCCGACGCTCTCGAGCCCGGGGAGCGACTCGCACCAGCCGTCGAGGCAAAAGAGCGTCCGCGGATCCTTGAAGCCCCAGATCACCCGGTCCGCGAAGCTGCCGATGAAGAGGTCGCGGACGGCGCGGTGGAGTGGCCCCCAGGCCACGGGCTGCTCCGGGGGACGATGCCAGTGGCCGCCGGCCTGCCGCAGGAGATCCTCATGCAGAGCCGTCAACAGCCACGACTCGCGGTTGCCCTTCTCGTTGGCGGGCGCCGCCGTGCTCACCTCTCCGAGCGGGAGGCCGCACTGCTCGAGCGTGCCGGCCAGCAGGCTGGTGCCACTTCGGTGCATCCCCAGGATCGCGACCACCCGCCGCCCGCCGACCTGGCGATTGACGACCTGCGGCTCTCGACTCACGGATGCTGACCTCGCTGGTGGCTACGCGGGAGCCGGCCCTGCCAACGGCACGCGAGCCAGCGATGACGCCGTCAACCCACCATCATATACCATGCTGCCCATGCAGCCCGCTGAACTGATCGAAGTCTGACGGCCATGGCTGGCCGGCACGGTGCCGCGGTCCGGCCTGACACGGGCCACGGGCGGACCCGCCGGCAAGGTGCTCGAACGCATCATCCACGCCTACCGACAGGCCAGCGCAGCGGAGCGAGCGCGGGGCGTCGTCCGCGGCGGGCCGTGGGGGCGGATTCGCGGCAAACACATGGGCGAACTCGTGTCGTTGCTCGAGGCGGGCAACCCACCGCACTCGCCGCCTACCTCCGCAAACTGCCGCTGCGGGAGGCGGGCCACAGCTTCTTCCAGGGCACGGCGACCTTCAAGGCCACCACGGGGAATCCGCGGGCCGAGCGACACCGTCTGGTCTAGATCTTGGAAGCCGTCTGTGGACTGGCCGAGTCGCTGGGGCTGCTAGGAGTCGTCTGTCCGGAAGGCCGGCCGACCATTCCCCGCGATCCACCCCCCATCGAAACGCTTGTCGAACGGATCGAGGCGGTCAGCGGCCTGCCGCTCGGCGTGCCCCACGTCACGGCTTGCTTATTCGGTCTCACGGTAGGCGACCGTGTCGTCCACGTCCGCTCGGTCTGTGCGGTGTATGCCGCCATGCGCATTCGCGACTCGCTGCAAGACCGGATGGGAAAGCCGATCGTCGATTGTCGGATCGGTGAGATCGGCCCCGGCGTCGGGCTCGTGCCCACGCTGCTGGGGAGCCCTGGGCACGCGGCATCTGCCGCTCGTCGACCTGCCGGAGCTCAACGCGATACAAGCCCTTTTCATTTCCCACTCGCTGCCGGCTCACCGCCTGGTGCTGTTCGGGGAATCGGCCCCCGCCGACGCGGCGGCTGTCAGGATCGTGCCGAACTTCGAGTTTCTCCATGGTCCGCCACCCCAACTCGACCTGGTGTTCAACCAGGACTCATTGCCCGAACTCGACCTGCCCACGGTGAGGCGCTACCTCGACCGGATCCCAGCACTGTGCCGGTATTTCCTTTCGACCAACCAGGAAACGTGGGTTCCGGAAGACACGCCGCTGGACGGCGGATTCCTCCCCAGCATGCTGAGGCATGCCGCCGGATATCGATCCCTCTACCGAATGCCAGCCTGGTGCCGGGCCGGTTATCTGGAGGAGATGTTTCCCTGCCCCGGTTGCTGAACGCCCCCAGGAAGGCGGCTCACCGCAGCGGCCAACCAGGGCACCGCTTCCGGCGGCAAACCGCCCAGGAGCGTCGGCTGGCCCTGCGGCGGCTCGAAATCCCGGCCGCGAATCGCGACGTACTCGTCGAACATCGGCCGCACCGGGCAGGCCGCCCGCGGGGCGTTGGTGGCGACGCCACCGTGGAACTGGTGAAACGTCCCCTCGCCGAGCAGGATTACCGGGGGGCCCAAGAGCCCGCAGGCCCGCACCAGGAAGTCGGGGTTCACCAGACCGCCGCCGGGCTTGCGGAATCGCTCGTCGTACCCCCCGAGGCGGTCCCAGGCGGCGCGGCGCATGGCGAGGCAGTTACTCTCACCGACCGGTCCAAGCCAGCCAAAGCGGCTCGACTGCGCGAGGCTGGCAATTCGAAACAGTGCATACCCGTCGCGCCGCCAGTCGACCGAGTCGAGCAGCCGATCCTCGGCTGCCTGATCATAGCCCTCGAGCATCGACTCGTGCTGCACCTTGGGCCCCAGGTGCCAGGCGAGCGTGGCCACGAGCGGATCGGCGAAGCCCCGCAGGGCCGCCAGCGCGAACCGGATGACGCCCGGAGTGAGCATCCTCGCCCCGTCGATGCAGACCATCAACGCCTCGCCCCGTGAGGACCGCACGGCCGCGTTGATCGCGGCCGCCGGCGAGGGGTCCCGCGGGAAGCGGAGCAGCCGGAAGTTTGGCCCCTGACCGACCACGAGGGCCTCGTCGAGGGGCGGTTCGGAGCCCACGTCGACCGCGATCACCTCGTAGTCGTCCGCGGCGACGCCGCGCTGATGGGCGAGGGAGAGCGTGTGCAGCGTGCGGGGCGCTTCCCGAAGCACGTCGTGGAAGGCTACGATGATTGACAGGAGCGGAGGCTTCATGATCGCACAGCGGCGATGCGGTCGGCCGGGCGGGCTCGCCCTGCCGGAGGCCGATATCATAGGAGGACGATCGGACCTCAAGGTGAACGCACGAGGCCGGCGGGCCACCAATGCCAACCCCGGCGCTGGAGGCCCAGCTTCGCTCCTACCCCTGGCAGGAATCCCGCCGGTGAGCCGTCGCTGCCTCCTCGTGCTCGGCATGCACCGTAGCGGCACCTCGGCCCTGACCAGGGTGCTCGGCCTGCTCGGTGCGACCCTGCCCCGCGAGACGATGCCGGCGGCGGCCGACAATCCGCTGGGCTACTGGGAAGCGCCACGGATCGCCCGCTTCAACAACCGCCTGCTCGAATCGGCAGGCACCCGCTGGAACGACGATGCCCCGATTCCCGACGACTGGTTCGCCGATCCGGAGCGGGTGGCCGACCACGCCGCCGCGTCCGACTTGATCGCCACCGAGTTTCCGAACGCTGCCACGTTCGCCCTCAAGGATCCGCGGATCTGCCGACTGCTGCCGCTCTGGCGGTCGGTCTTTGCGGCCGCCGCCATCGAGCCGCACGCTGTGATCCTGCTTCGCGATCCACGCGAGGTCGCCCAGTCCCTCGCGGCGCGGGCGGCGGTGCCCGAGTTCCGTCCGGCCGCCATGCCCGCCCGGGAGCGGGGCCTGCTGCTCTGGCTGCGATACCTGATCGACGCTGAACGACATTCCCGGGGTCTGCCCCGGCAGGCCATCGAGTATCGCCACCTGCTGGCCGACTGGCGGGCTGCCATCGCCCCACTCATCGCCGCCGGCGCCGTGCCACCCCCCGCTGCGGCGGCTGCCGCCGCGATCGACGCCTTCCTCGATCCCTCACTGCGGAGGCAGCGTGCTGCGGAGGCCGACGAGCCCGCCGTCGACGCCCCTCCCTGCGCGAGCCGCACCCTGCTGGCGGCATTTCGGGGCGATCCGACGCTGGCCGCAAGCGGCGCGGCGGCGGTCGTCTGCGACGCGATGGGGCCGCGGCTCGATCGACTGGTCGCCGCCTACGCGCCGCTGCGACGGACGGTCGACCCCGGCGCCGCGAGTGACCCTTGGTCGGCCGCGCTGCTCGCCGCGCTCGGCCGGCTACCGAACGAGAACCGCCTCGCGGCCCCCCGCACCGCCGTCTTCTTGTCGGGCGTGCCCACATCGGTGGGACACGTCTACCGCGTCGAGCACGCGGTGGCGGCGCTCCAGGCAGCGGGCTGGAGCGCCACCTGGCTGCCGGCCACCGCTCCAGAGGCCGTGTCCCGCGCCGCCCAGGCCGGGCTGGTGGTCGTCTTCCGCGAGGCTTGGAGCGACACGCTGGCCGCAGTGGCCGCAGACTGCCGCCGGCGCGGTGTGCCGTTGGTCTACGACGTCGACGATCTGATCTTCGACCCGGACGTGATGAACGACGGCAGTATCGCCGTGCTGGCGGCCCTGCCGGAGCACGACCGTCGAAAGTTCGTGGCCGCCGCCGCCGGCCACGCGGAGATGCTGGCGCGGGCCGACGCCGCTGTCCTCAGCACCCGGCCGCTCGCCGCCGCCGCGGCACTGCGCTGCCGACGCGTCGCAGTGTTGCCCAACTCGCTCGGCCCGATGCTCCAGGAAGCGGCGGCCGTGGCGTGGCGAACGGTCGCCAAGCCCTCGGCGGCGGACGGACGGCCACGACTCGTGTTCGCCAGTGGCACGCCGTCGCACGACCGGGATTTCACCGTCGCCGTCGATGCGATCGCCCGGCTGTTCACCCGTCGGCCGGAACCGATCCTCGTGCTCGTGGGCAACGTCGACCCGGCCAAGTACCCGAGCCTGCGACCCTTCGCCGACCGCATCGAATGTCGGCCGCTCGTGCCGCTGTCGCAGCTGTTCACCGAACTTGCCCGAGGTGACGTCAACCTCGCCCCACTGGAGGCCGACAACCGCTTCTGCGAGGCCAAGAGTGCCGTTCGCTGCCTGGCGGCCGCGGTGGTGCGCGTGCCCACCGTGGCCTCCGACACCGGCCCACTGCGGGAGGCGATCGTGGACGGCGAGACGGGTTTCATCTGCCCCGACGCGGCCGCCTGGGAGGTCGCGGTCGACCGTCTCGTCACCGACGAAACCTTGCGACGGAGGTTCGGCGAAGCGGCCCACCTCCACGCCCTCGCGGAATACGGGTGGAACGCGTATCGTGATCGGGCGGCAGCGGTTTTCGGCGGACTGGTCGCCGGCTCCTGAATCCGCCTCCCGCGGAGATCCCGAAACGACCATGGATGAATCGGTGGAGCCGCTGGGCATGCGGGTCTTGATCCGCAAGGACGAGAACCGTCAGACCACGCGGGGCGGGATCGTGCTGCCCGACAAGGCCGAGATTCCCACGATCAGTGGTCGGGTGGTGGAGGTGAGCCTGCAGGTCGAGCGGGATGCCGACGTGCCGTTGGCGAGGTACGACAAGGTGCTCTTTCATCCCAAGAACGCGATCCCTGTCGACCTGGAGGGCAACAACCTTCTGTTCGTGGTGCCGGTCGAGGACGTGGTGGCGGTGTTCCGCCGCAGCGACTCCCCGCGGCGGCGGCGCCCGGAGACCGACGACGCCGGCCCGACGATGGGAGAGGGGTGACGGTCGGCGGTGGCACAGGCCCGACCGGCCGCCGGCCCCGCCTCCGGCAACGCCGAGACGCGCGGGCGGCAAACTGGCGAAGCAGCGGTGACCCGGTCACTGAACGCGGGATCGTCGACCTCAATGATTTGTTCATTTCTGCCGATGGAAACAGGGGTGGAGGAAGCCACTTCGGCCGACGACGCCACGTACGGGAGAATCGCCGATGGGCAAGGGCAACAACTCGCGGAAGAACGACAAGAAGAACATGAAGCCGAAGCAGGACAAATCCAAGCCCGCTGCCAAGAAGCCGTGACGGGCGGCTTCCGCGACGCCGCAAGTCGCCTGAGACAGACGACTCTGAGGCGTCCCGACGGCATGCGGAGCGGCGCGGTATAACGGCGACGGCGGTCTCCGGCGAGCGAGCCCCCGCCCCGGCGGACGGTGGTGGCGAACGCCCGGGGAAGCGACTGCGGACGGAACCGATTGACATCGTCCGCGGCGAATCCCAGCCCCCTTTGCGCCCGTAGCTCAGTCGGATAGAGCATGGGATTTCTAATCCCAAGGTCGGTGGTTCGATCCCACCCGGGCGTACTGCGATGACTGCCGGCCTCGGGCGTGCCGCGTAATCCGCGGCACGCCCGAAAACGCCCCCATGGTCGCCACGAAATCGGCTTGCCTCCATTCGTCGCCCTGGGGAAACTAGCTCTGCGCGTCACTTCCCCGGGAACACCCTCCGCTCCATGGACCCGACCGACGTCTCCGACCCCCGCTACTACCACAAGGTCGTCGACTGCCAGTGGGCCTGCCCGGCCCACACCAACGTGCCGGCCTACATCCGGCTGATCGCCCAGGGCCGCTACACGGAGTCGTATCTGCTCAACCGGCAGTCGAACGTGTTCCCGGGCATCCTCGGGCGCACGTGCGACCGCCCCTGCGAGCCCGCCTGCCGTCGCGGCCGCGTCGACGACAAGCCCGTCGCCATCTGCCGGCTCAAGCGGGTGGCAGCCGACCTCCGCGATGAGATCCGGCCCTTCCTGCCGAAGGCCCCCGAGATCAAGAACGGCAAACGGATCGCCTTGATCGGAGCCGGCCCGGCGTCGCTCACCGTGGCCAACGACCTCTTACCCCTCGGCTACGAGGTCGTGATCTACGAACGGAACCGCGAGCCCGGCGGCCTGATGCGGATCAACATCCCGTCCTTCCGGCTGCCCGCCTCCGTGCTCGACGAGGAGTGCGGCTACATCATCGACATGGGTTACGGCACGCCCGTCACCAGCCTCACGGCACTGCTCGACGAGGGCTACGATGCGGTCTTCGTGGGCAGCGGGGCGCCCCAGGGCAAGGATCTCGAACTGCCCGGTCGCCACGACGCACCGGCCCAGGTGCACCTCGGGATCGAATGGCTGGCCAACGTGCACTTCAAGCACGTCGAACGGATCGAACCGCGGGTGATCATCATCGGTGTCGGCAACACCGCGATGGATTGCTGCCGCACGGCGAAGCGGCTCGGGGCCATCGACGTGAAGGTGATCGCCCGTCGCGGCCGGAAGCACTTCAAGGCCTCGCCATGGGAACTCGAAGACGCCGAGGAGGAACGGGTCGAGATCGTCGAAAACCACGCACCCACGCGAATGGTCGTGGAGAATGGCCACCTCGTCGGCATGGAGTTCGACGTGCTGGAGTGGACCGAGTCTGCCGGCCGGCAGACCAGTCGCGTGGTGCGGAGCGTCGTCATCCCCTGCGACGCCGTGATCCTCGCCATCGGTCAGGAGAACGCGTTTCCGTGGATCGAACGCCATGCCGGCGTCGAGTTCGACGCCCAGGGCATGCCGGTCGTGGATCGCGTCACGCACCAGAGCACCAACCCACGGGTATTCTTCGGCGGTGACGCCGCCTGGGGCCCGCAGAACATCATCTGGGCGGTCGCCCACGGCCATCAGGCCGCGATCTCGATCGACCTGCTCTGCCATGGACGGCCCGTCACCGAGCGGCCGCCCGAGGGGATGACCCTCGTCAGCGTCAAGAACGGCCTGCACAGCTGGGCCTATGACAACGACTTCGATCCGGCGGCCCGCCAGGTGATGCGACACGAGGAACTGACCAGGCGGTTCCGCGACCTGCACGTCGAGGTGGAACTCGGCTTCGCGCCCGAGCAGGTGGCGACGGAGGTCTCCCGTTGTCTCAACTGCGACATCCAGACCCACTTCGCGGCCCCCAAGTGCATCGAGTGTGACGCCTGCATCGACGTCTGCCCCACCAACTGCCTGACGATCACGACCGACGGCTGTTCCGAGACGGAGATGCGAACACGGCTCTCGGCTCCGGCCCTCAACCTGGAGCAGGAGATCTACATCTCGCACTCGCTGCCGCAGACCACACGGGTGATGGTCAAGGACGAGGATGTCTGCCTGCACTGCGGCCTGTGTGCGGAGCGGTGTCCGACGGCTGCCTGGGACATGCGGCTCTTCGACCTGCTGGCTCCGAAGCCGGGGGCCGCCTGCGGACGCGAGGAACTGGTGCACGCATGAACGGCATCAACGATTTCGCCTTCAAGATCGGGACGGTCAATGGCACGGGCTCCGCCAGCGCCAACGGCCTGCTGATGCAGGCCATCTTTCGGATGGGAATTCCTGTCTCGGGCAAGAACATCTTCCCCTCCAACATCCAGGGACTTCCGACCTGGTACGAGATCCGCGTCAGCAAGGACGGCTACATGGCCCGGCCGGGCGACGTCGACCTGGTGGTGGCCCTGAACCCTGCCACCTACGCCCAGGACGTGGCCACGGTCCGCCCCGGTGGCTACCTGCTCTACGACTCGTCCTGGCCGCTGCCCAGGGAGCTGGAGCGGGAAGGCATCACGATCCTCGGCATCCCCTTCGGACGGCTCTGCGTGGAGGCCTTCGAGGGGGACCGCGAGCGGACGCTGCTGAGGAACATCGCCTACACCGGCGCGCTTGCGGCTCTGCTCGACATCGACATGGAGATCGTCGACGGCCTCCTCAATCAGACCTACGGCAAGAAGCCAAAGCTGCTCGCGTCCAATCACAAGGCCATTCGGCTGGGGGCCGACCACGCCCGTCAGCACGTCAGCTGCCCGCTCCCCTTCCGTCTGGAGAAGATGGATGCCACGGGCGGCTCGATCCTGATCGACGGCAACACGGCCTGTGCCCTAGGCGCGGTCTATGCCGGGGCGACCGTCGGAGCCTGGTATCCGATCACGCCCGCCACGTCGCTGATGGAGGCCTTTAAGGGATTCTGCGAGAGGTACCGGGTCGACCGGGAGACCGGCGAGCGGCGTTATGCGATCCTCCAAGCCGAGGATGAACTGGCTGCGGCGGGGATCGTGATCGGCGCGGGCTGGGCTGGTGCCCGATCCTTCACCAACACGTCGGGCCCCGGCATCTCGCTGATGCAGGAGTTCCTCGGCCTCGCCTACTACACCGACATCCCGGCGGTGTTCTTCGACATCCAGCGGTGCGGCCACCCGCACGCAGCAGGCCGACCTGCTCTCGCTGGCCTACGCCTCGCACGGCGACACGAAGCATCCGATCCTGTTTCCCGCCGACCCGGGCGAGGCCTTCGAGATGGCCGTGCAGGCCTTCGACCTCGCCGACCGCTTGCAGACGCCCGTATTCGTGGCGACCGACCTCGACATCGGCATGAATGACTGGATGGTGAAGCGGCTCACCTGGGACGACTCCTACCGCCCCGATCACGGCAAGGTGCTCGACGCCGCGGCGCTCGAGAAGCTGAAACGGTTCTCCCGCTACCACGACGTGGACGGCGACGGCATCGCCGCCCGCACGCTGCCCGGCGTCGGGGGCAAGGGGGCCTACTTTGTACGCGGCTCGGGGCACGACAAGCACGCCGCCTACACCGAGGATTCGGACGCCTACCGCGAGCTCGTCGACCGTCTGAAGCGGAAGTTCGACCACGCGGCCACGCTCGTGCCGCGACCTGCCTACACCCGGCGCCCGAACGCCGACGTCGGCCTCGTCACGCTCGGCAGCTGCGACGCGGCCGTCCGCGAGGCGGCCGACCGGCTCGCCGATCAGGAGATCATCGTGGACGTGATGCGGATCCGGTCCTTCCCGTTCGCCGATGAGGTGCGGGAGTTCATCGAGGCGTACGACAGCGTCTTCGTGATCGAGCAGAACCGTGACGGGCAGGTCCGCACGCTCCTGACCGCCGAACTCGGCATCCCCCGCGACGCGATGACGCCGATCCTCGACTACGGTGGCATGCCGCTCACCGCCCGGGTGGTCGTCGAGGCCGTCACCGGCGCCCTCTCCGAGGTGACCGCATGACCTCCATCGTCAAGCCACCGGTTCGGCATCCGAGCCTCCGCACCAACACGCTCGGCCTCACCCTTCGCGACTACGAGGGGGTGATGTCGACGCTGTGCGCCGGCTGCGGCCACGACTCGGTCACGGCCGCGCTCGTGCAGGCCGCCTGGGAACTCGCCCTTGAGCCGCACCGGGCCGCCAAGATGAGCGGGATCGGCTGCTCCTCGAAGACAACGGCCTATTTCATGAAGCAGTCCCACGGCTTCAACTCCGTGCACGGCCGGATGCCTTCCGTGACGACCGGCGCTGCCGCGGCCAACCGTGGGCTGACCTACATCGGCATCTCGGGCGACGGCGACTCCCTGTCGATAGGCATCGGCCAACTGGCCCACGCCATCCGGCGGAACGTCGACATGCTCTACGTGATCGAGAACAACGGCGTCTACGGCCTCACCAAGGGGCAGTTTTCCGCCTCGGCCGACGTGGGCTCGACCTCCAAGCGGGGCGAAGCCAACGAGATGTCGCCGATCGATCCGGTGCTCCTGGCCCTGTCGATCGGGGCGACGTTCGTGGCCCGCTCGTTCTCCGGCGACAAGAAGCAGTTGGTGCCGATCCTCAAGGCCGGCATCGCGCACAAGGGGTTCGCGCTGGTCGACGTAATCTCGCCCTGCGTCACCTTCAACGACCATGATGGCTCGACCAAGAGCTACCTCTACACCCGGGAGCACGAGGTCGAGGCGGTGCACGCCCACTACGTGCCCGTGCTCTCGGAGATCAGCCTGCCAGACTCGGACGACGCTGTCCGTGTCGTCGCCATGCACGATGGTAGTGCCGTCCGACTGCGACCCACGGCGACCGACTACGATCCCACCGACCGCACCAGCGCCGAGGCCCACGTGCGAGCCTGCCAGGACCGGGGCGAGATCGCGACCGGGCTGCTGTTCGTGGACGAGAAGAGCCGTGACATGCACGAACTGCTGAAGACGCCGGACAGACCGCTTATCGACATCCCCTTCGAGCAGCTCTGCCCGGGCTCGGCCGCCCTCGAGGCGCTGATGGACGGCCACCGCTGACCCGGTGCGGGCGGGCACGGGGCGATTGCGGATTAGAGACGCTTGTCCATGACGAAGTCATCCATGACGAAGCCCTGGCCAATCTCGAAGACGGCGGCCTCGCGGATCGAGTAGCCCGCCCGGCGGTAAAAGGTGACCGCGGAATCGTTCCGTTTGTTGACCTGCAGGAACACGGTCCGCCGGCCCAGCGACGCCGCCCGGGCCTCGAGATGCCGCAGCATGAAACGGCCCAGGCCGCGGCCGCGGTGCGCCTCGGTGACGTAGAGCTGCCCGATCTTGAAGCCGTCGCGATCGCCGCCATCCAGTTCGGAACCGCAATATCCCACCGGCTCACCCGCCACCCGCAGCAGTTCCAGCCAGCGATCCGCGGCAGCCAGGACGCGGGCCAGTGGCTCGTCGCCGTACCGCTCGCGGAGCATGTACTCGATCTGGGCCATCGAGATGATCGAGCGGTAGTGGGCACGCCAGATGCCACCGGCCAACTCGCGAAGCACGGTGCACTCGGCCGCCGTAACCATCGTCAGCAGGACCGGGGGCGAGACAGGATCAGTCACGGGAGCGCCGCTGGGCAAAGAGCCACTCGTGGAAGGCGTCGTCGGCGTAGGTCCGGGTCCAGGAATCGTGGCCCACACCTTCGTAGAGCGTGTACGTCGGGTCGCCGCCGACGGCCTTGATCGCCTCGATCATCTCTCGCGAACGGCTCGCCGGCACCGTGCGATCCTCGCCGCCGTGAAATGCCCACAGCGGCAGCCCCACGTACCGCTTCGCCCAGGCCGGATCACCTCCACCGCAGACTGGCGCCGCGGCTGCGAACCGCGAGCCGGGCATCCCCGCCGCATACCAGGTGCCGTAGCCCCCCATCGACAGGCCCGTGACATAGACCCGGTCGGGATCGGCCTTGCCGGCTGCAATCAGCTCGTCGACCACCGCCAGCGTCAGCCGCAGCGGCTCCGACGGCTCGGCCGGAAACGTGCCGCTGCCGGTCGTGCCGCCCCAATCGACCTCCACCCAACGGCGGCCCGCGGGGCACTGCGGCACGAGCACCAGACAGGGATGCCGAACCTGACGTCGATGGAACTCGACCGCGCCGTGGACCAGCGGTGCGGTATTGTCGTCACCCCGCTCCCCCGCCCCGTGCAGCAGGAGCACGAGCGGCGGCTTCGTGGCCTCTTCGGCCGCCGCCGGGCTGAACAGCCGGTACATGAGCGTCGCTCCGCCCGACTGGAACTCGCGGCGGGCGAATCGATCCTGCCACGGTCCGTCGGCGGCCCGGGCGGTCGCGGACGGTGCGGCCAGCAGCAGCCCCAGGTACGAGGCTCCCGACACCATCAGGACGGCGCTTCTCATGGTCGGCTCTAAGGGCATCGGGCACCGAACGGGCTGCCGATCATACCCGTTGCCGGCCCGTCTCAGGCGTGGATCGCCCGACCAGCCACCGCCAGCGCCGCCTCCTTGAGTGCCTCCGGCAGGGTGGGATGAGCGTGGCAGACCCGGGCGATGTCCTCGGCACTGGCGGCGAAGGCCATCGCGGCCGCGGCTTCGGCCACCAGGCAGCCCGCCTCGGGACCGATGATGTGCACGCCCAGGACGCGGTCGGTGGCCGCGTCGGCGAGCACCTTCACCTTGCCGGTCGTCTCGCCGAGGGTGCGTGCTCGGCCATTGGCACGAAAGGGAAACACGCCTTTATGGTAGGCCACGCCCGCGGCCACGAGTTGCTCCTCGGTCTTTCCGACGGCGGCGATCTCGGGATGGGTAAAGACCACGGCCGGCACCAGGTCGTAGTCGACGTGGGCCCAGCCGCCCGTCAGACCATCGACGCAGGCCAAGCCGTCCTCCTCGGCTTTGTGCGCCAGCATCGGTCCCGGAACGCAGTCGCCGATCGCCCACACGCCGGGGGCGGAGGTGCGGAACTGCCCGTCGACCGTGATGAAGCCCCGCCGGTCGGTGGCGATGCCCACGGTCCCGAGGCCCACGTCGGCGGTGGCCGGCCGGCGACCGGTGGCGGCAAGCACGCGGTCGCACGGGATCGGCTGGCCGCCCTCGATCTCCACGACGCAGCCGTCCCCGTCCGCCCTGGCAGCCTTCACGGTGACCCCCAGCCGGATGTCGAGCCCCTGCTTGCGGAACAGGCCGATCGCCTCGGTCGCGATCTCGGCATCGATGCCCAGCAGAATCCGGTCGGCGTGCTCGAGCACCGTGACCTGCGATCCGAGCCGCCGCCAGACGCTGCCCAGTTCGAGGCCGATGTAGCCAGCCCCGATGACGACGAGATGGCGCGGTACC
>VGYP01000015.1 GCA_016872955.1 Planctomycetota bacterium | reverse complement strand
AAGGCGGGCGTGTACGACCGAATCCTCGAATCACACCACGTCCGACTCGATGCCGTGGGCGAGATCGACTGGGATCTGTGGTGCATCGATGGTTCGTCGGTGCGAGCCACTCGGGCGGCAGCCGGGGCTGCTGCCGTCGGTACCCGGACGAGCCGAAAGACCACGCGTTGGGCCGCTCGCGAGGTCGCGGAGAGGTGCCATCCCGTCGATCACCGGGCACCGCGACGGGCCCGCTGACGCGCTACGCTCGGGCGACGGGGGGGCCGACCATGTCGCGCCGGCGTGACGGCGCGAACACCGCGGCTGACTGACCCTTTTTTGGGCATTGCGATGGCCACGGCAGCAATGCCCGAGCGATGCGCGCCGCATCCGCGCGACGCGTTTCCTTCGACGACACGGCTTTTTTCGCAGCCGGATGGAAGCGGCGGCTTTGGCACGGCGATTGCACCTTCACTCGCCGGCGGACGATACCGGTCACGTGATCGGCGGAACCTGAACGCGGGCCTTGGTGCCTGCCCAGAGGAGAAGAAAACCATGAAGAAGATCGAAGCCATCATCCGGCATTTCAAGCTCGAAGAGGTCAAGGACGCGCTCAATGCCCTCGGCGTGAAGGGCATGACCGTGACCGAAGTTCGCGGCTTCGGCCGCCAGAAGGGGCACACGGAGACCTATCGCGGAGCGGAGTACTCCGTCGACTTCCTGCCCAAGGTGAAGATTGAGGTCGTGGTGGGCGATGACGAAGCCCAAAACGTGATCAGCAAGATCATGGCCACGGCCCGCACGGGTCAGGTGGGCGACGGCAAGATCTTCGTGACCAACCTCGCCGAGGTGGTCCGGATTCGGACCGGCGAGACGGCCGCCGCCGCGATCTAGTTTCAGACGGGACGTCACGGCCGGCGACGGGCACCAACGCCCCTCGCCGGCCGGCCACGACGCCCGGCTCACCCCCCCCGGCGTCCCACGAACAGCATCGCGGTCGTGATCACGACCGTGCCGACGACGTCGAGCAGCGATCCGGCAGCCATCATGCTCCGCAGCGGAATCCGGCCTGAACCGTAGACGATCGCATTGCACGGGGTGCTGACGGGCATCATGAATCCCAGGCTGGCCGCGAACGTCGCCGCGAGGGCCGGCACGAGCGGGTCGCCGCCGGTCGCCGTGCCGAGGGCGATGGCCAACGGCACCACGATGTTAGCGCTGGCAGTGTTGCTCGTGAACTCGCTCACCACGACGGCCACCGCCGCGGCCACGCCCACCAGCACGATGCCGCCCCACGGCCCTGCTGGCACGAGACCGCGGATCGATTCGCCGAGCGCCGCGGCCAAGCCCGTCGAGAAACAGAGTGTGCCGAGCGAGAGACCGCCTCCGTACAGCAGCACGATCCCCCAATCGATGCGTGCCTCGTGCCAGGTGAGCACGGCCCGCCTCCTGCCATACCGTTCGCCGCCTGGCAGGACGAACAGCAGGATCGCGCCGACGAGGGCGGCCACACCCTCGGGAAGCCTGTCCTTCAGCAGTCGCGAGAGGGCATGCTCCGAGCCGAGCACGCCCTGCAGGATGCCCGGCACGAGCCAGAGCACGACGGTGCTCGCGAAGGCCGTGGCCGCCGACACCTGCCCGACCGTCCAGCCACCGCAGCGGCGCCGCTCCGCGGCGACGAGCTTCCCCACCCCCTCGAGCCGATCGAGCCCGGCGGGGAACAGGCGGCCCAGCATTAGCACCGTCCAGGTGGTGAGCACCACAACGACCGGCACGCCGACGGCGCACCAGCCCGGAAACGTCACGTCGACGCCCAACTGCCTGCGGATCAGCCCCAGGCCGATAAGGTTGGGAGGCGTGCCGATGGGCGTCGCCAGCCCCCCGATCGACGAGGCAAACGCGACGCACAGGAACAGCCCCGTCGCGAAGCCGGCGGCCGGCCTGCGGCCCGCCGCGGTCGCCGCCTCCTCGACGGTGGCCACGATCCCGGCCACGATCGTGATCATCATCGCGGTGACGCAAGTGTTAGAGAGAAAGCCGCTGGCCGTCGCACACGCCAGCGCCACCGCCGCCAGGATCCGCCCCGGCCGCTCGCCCACCCCGGGCAGGGCGAGCACGGCGAAGGCGAACCGCCGGTCGAGGCCGTGCAGCCGGATGGCCTCGGCCAGCAGGAACGACCCGATCAGCAAGAAGATGAGCGGATCGGCGAAGGGGGCGAAGACCTCGCTCGCCGGGGCCACGCCTGCCAGCACGCAGGCCACCGCGCCCAGCAGTGCCGTTACCGCCGGCGGGAGTGTCTCGGTGATCCAGAGGACGACCACGCCCGCCACGATCACCGCCAGCATCTGCGCTTCCGGGGTGATCGGCATCGGGCTATCCGCCTGGGCTCATCGTCCGCCGAGCAGCTCGGCCAGCTTCGGCTCCATGCTTTCCGCCCAGATCTCGTAGCCCCGCGGGCTGAGGTGGAGCAGGTCGGGCATGATCGACTTCTCAAGCGTGCCGTCGGCCGTCAGGAACTTCGGGCCGATGTCGAGATAGAAGACGTGCCGGCCATCGTCGAGCGTGGCGATGATCTCGTTGACTGCCGCGTTCTTTCTCCGCAGGGCGTCCGCCGGCGTGGCCCCCCTCGGGAAGACGCCCAACAACAGGATTTTCGTGTTCGGAAGCTTGTCGCGGAGCTTGCCGACGATCGCCTCGATGCCGGCCGCCGTGTGGGCGGGATCGTTGGCGGCGGCGTTGTTCGTGCCGATCATCACCACGGCCACCTTGGGCGAGATGCCCGCGACGTTGCCGTTGTCGAGCCGCCAGAGCACGTGCTGGGTGCGGTCGCCGCTGATGCCGACGTTGATGGCCTTGCGGGAGCCGACGAACTTGTCCCAGGTGGCCCGGCCGGCCCCCTCCCAGCCCTGTGTGATCGAGTCACCGATGAAGACCAGGTCGACCTGCCCAGGCACGGCGCGGGAGTTGATCTGCTCGTGCCGTTTCATCCACCCTTCGCCGCGGGGCGCCGGCCTGACCGTCTCGACCGCGGTCACCGGCTCGGCCGAGCCGGCGACCTGCGCGACGGCCGCCACGGGCCACGAGCAGACGGCCAGCAGAGACACCGCGAACGCACGCGAGAAGGTCTTCATGGATCGACTTCCGGGATGAAACCGGATGAGGAACACTGCCCGGGAGGCCGACCTGCGGCCGAACCGTCCAGTCCGAGCCTACTCCTTGAGCGCCGCCTGGGCCGCCGCCAGCCTCGCCACCGGCAGACGGAACGGGGAGCAGCTGACGTAGTCGAGCCCGATCTGGTGGCAGAAGATCACAGAATGCGGGTCGCCGCCATGCTCGCCGCAGATGCCGAGCTTGATGTCCGGCCTGGTCGCCCTGCCCCGCTCGACCGCGATCTTCATCAGTTGGCCCACGCCGGAGGCGTCGATCGACGCAAACGGATTCGCCTTGAAGATGCCTTCTTCGGAGTACTTCTGCAGGAACGAACCCATGTCGTCGCGGCTCGTGCCCAGGCACGTCTGTGTCAGGTCGTTGGTACCGAACGAGAAGAACTCGGCCGTCTCGGCGATCTCGTTGGCCGTCAACGCCCCGCGTGGAATTTCGATCATCGTTCCTACCAGGTACTTAATCTTCTGCCCGGTCTCCTTCTGCACCTGCTCGGCGACACGGTGCACGATCGCCACCTGGTGGTCGAGCTCCTTCTTGAAGCCTACGAGCGGAATCATGATTTCCGGACGGACGCGGCCCCCTTCCTTCTGCACCTTGGCCGCGGCCTCGAACACGGCCCGGGCCTGCATCTCCGAGATCTCGGGATAGCTGATGCCCAGTCGGCAGCCGCGATGGCCGAGCATCGGGTTGAACTCGTGGAGCGCCGCCACGCGGGCCTTGACCGTCTCGACCGGCAGCCCCAACTTGCGGGCCAGGTCGGCCTGGGTTTGCTCGTCATGGGGCACGAACTCGTGCAGCGGCGGATCGAGGAACCGGATCGTGGCCGGCCGGCCGTCGAGCGCCCGGAAGATGCCCTCGAAGTCCTCCCGCTGATAGGGCAGTAGTTTGGCCAGCGCCCCGCGGCGGGCCTCCTCCGTCTCGGCGAGGATCATCTCCCGCATCGCGTCGATCCGGTCGCCCTCAAAGAACATGTGCTCGGTGCGCGTCAGGCCGATGCCCTCCGCGCCGAACGCGATCGCCTGCCGCACCTGCTCGGGCGTGTCGGCGTTGGTCCTCAGGCCCAGCTGCCGGTGCTTGTCGGCGAGCTTCATGATGAAGTCGTAGTACTGGAAGACCTGCGAGTCGGCCGGCTTCATGGTGCCAGCGATCAGCACCTGCTTGAGCTCGCTGTCGGCCGTCTCGATCGCCCCGGCGAGTACCTCGCCGGTCGACCCGTTGATCGAGATCGCATCGCCTTCCCTGAGCGTCTTGCCCGCGCAGGACAGCGTGCCTTTCGCGTAGTCGATCTGGATCGCACCCGCACCGGCCACGCAGACCTTACCCATCTGCCGGGCCACCAGGGCCGCGTGGCTGGACACGCCGCCGCGACTAGTGAGGATGCCCTCGGCGGCGATCATGCCGCGGAGATCCTCCGGGCTCGTCTCGATGCGGGCGAGCACCACCTTCTTTCCCTTGTGGGCCAGTTCCTCGGCCTTCGTCGCCGAGAAGACCAGTTCGCCGGTGGCAGCCCCCGGGCCGGCGGGCAGGCCCGTCGTCAGCAGCCGCCCGGACTGCTTGGCGGCCTCGTAGGCCTTGTGATCGAAGATCGGGGCCAGCAGTTGCGAGAGCGCGTCCGGGTCGGCCGACAGGATCGCGTGCCGCGGGGTCATCAACTTCTGCTTGACCATGTCGTGGGCGATCTTCACGTAGGCCAGCGCCGTCCGCTTGCCGTTCCGCGTCTGCAGCATGTAAAGCTTCTTCTTCTCGACGGTGAACTCGAAGTCCTGGACATCGCCGAACTTCTTTTCCAGCGTCTGCCGCACCTTCTCAAGCTGCTTGTAGGTGCCGGCGAACATCGCGTCGTGCTTCATCTCAGCGACCGGCAGCGGCGTCCGCACGCCGGCCACCACGTCCTCGCCCTGGGCGTTGACGAGGTATTCACCGTAGAAGACGTCCTCGCCCGTGGCCG
Source organism: Planctomycetota bacterium (assembly GCA_016872955.1). Lineage (GTDB taxonomy): Bacteria > Planctomycetota > Planctomycetia > Pirellulales > UBA1268 > QWPN01. The sequence goes on along the minus strand of VGYP01000015.1, from coordinate 14,779 downwards.
GGTCGCGGGTGAAGGCCACGCCCGTGGCGCAGTCGTCGCCCATGTTGCCGAACACCATGCTCTGCACGTTGACGGCCGTGCCCCACTCATCGGGAATCTTGTACTTGCGGCGGTAAAGGATGGCCCGTTCGTTCATCCAGCTGCCGAACACGGCACCCACGGCCCCCATCAACTGCTCAAAGGGGTCTTGCGGAAAGCTCTTGCCGGTCCGCTCTCGGATGAGCCGCAGGTAGCGGCCGATCAGTTCGCGGAGGTGTGACTCGGTGAGGTCGGTGTCGTTGTGGACACCAAGTTGGTGCTTGAGGCCATCCATCACCTCCTCGAAGGGCTCGTGCTCGTGCTCGTGCCGCTTCTGGACCCCCATCACCACGTCGCCGTACATCTGAATGAAGCGGCGGTAGGAGTCGTAGGCGAAGCGGGGATTGCCGGTGGCCTCGGCCAGGCCCTTCACCGTCTCGTCGTTAAGGCCGAGGTTGAGGATCGTGTCCATCATGCCCGGCATGCTGTCGCGGGCCCCCGAGCGGACGCTCACCAGGAGGGCGTTCTTGGGGTCGCCAAACTTCTTGCCCGTCTCCTTCTCGACGAGCTTCATGGCGGCGTGGACGGACTCCTTCAGGCCCTTCGGGAACCGTTTGCCGTGCTTGTCATAGTCGATGCAGACGGCGGTGGTGATCGTGAAGCCGGGGGGCACCGGCAGGCCGATCTTCGTCATTTGGGCGAGGTTGGCCCCCTTGCCGCCGAGCAGGGCCTTCATCGTGCCGTCACCGTCGCACTTCTTCTCGCCGAAGGAATAGATCATCCGGCCGCCCTTGGCCGCCTTGGCATCCTTCTTGGGACCGCGGGCGGAGGATTTCTTGCGGGTGGACGTGGCCATGGGGGTGAGCGCAACCTTTCATCGAAGGAGAAAAGCCGCTGAGCGGCGGAAAATCCTTTCAAGCCGTGGCGAATCTACGTTCGCGGCAGGAGGCCGTCAACGAGCGGCCTGCCGCCTGGCTCAGGCTGCGAAAGCCGTATCCTTTCTCATGTTTGGCCGCATCCCAGCAGCCGCCTGGGTGGCCGCGCGTCGCTTTGTTGGCGAGGCAAGCACCAGCGCGGTCACCCGTGTCGCGATCACGGCCGGCCTGCGACTTGGCACGCGGCTCACGGGCGTGGATATGTCGCGTCCCGCGCGAGCGATCCTGGCCTGAATGACCTCCGCCCGTGGTCGTTGCGAATGGATTTCGGAGTGGGTAGCCTCCAAGGGAGTTCGGGGCGTAGCGGTCGTCACGCGCGGGCAGTCTGGCGAGACTGGAACGAGCAGCGAGCCCTCGATTCGGCCGATGGCCGTCCTCGTCCGCCAGCCTGCCCGGCAGGCGGTTCAGAGGAGCTCCAACACGTGCTCAGAGGTTTCAACGTCTTCCACCCGCGGCGGCCCGCACGGCGTCGCTCCGCGCGTTCCCCGCGGCCGTGGCTCTCCGAGGCGCGACTGAAGCGCGGGCTGGCCCTGGCCACTATTGACGGCGGTTGAAAACGGCGGCGCTTGGCGGTCGAAAATGGTGTCGCTTGGTGGTGTCGCGGTTGGTTCGGTTGCCTCGGTCAGGCGCTGCGTGGTGTCGGAGTGGGAGACGAGCGGCCGGTCGCCGATCTGGGCGTTCCGTTGGAGGAACAGCACGTCGAACATCGCGTCGTGGCTCCAGCCGGGGCGGCAGGAGCAGCAGACGCGGCGAGGTTCCTGCATGGAGGCGTCGTCGGGCCGGTCGGGCGCGACGGCTGGGGCCGAGGCCTCCAACTCCGCAACGGCCGCCGACGCCGCGCCGCAAACGCCCAGCAGACCCATGACTAAGGCGCAGCATGCCCACGATCGACGGCCGATCATCACGTCCCCTCCCGGAACAGCCGCCCCGGCGGCTCCACCCCGGCGACGGCCGGTCAGCGGGGCACGGCTTCGACCCAGCAGCCGCTGGCCGGAGCACCGTCGTCGGCGAGCCTGCCCGCAGCCCACAACAGCCCGCGGGCGATCAGGTCGAGGTAGCGGTCGTCACCGACGGTGTCGTTGTTGTGGCCCAGCGACGTGCTGAAGACCCGCGTCTTTCCCGGCCCGTACTCGTTGGTCCAGGCGACCACCGCCTTGGTCTCCGCGGGTTTGCCGTCGGACTCCTTCCGGCCCGGCAACGCCTGCACCCCGGTCGCCAGCGGCTTCGCGGTCGGCAGCACCTGGATGTTGTTGTACAGCTCTTCGTTGATCGTGGTCCACCCTGCGAGCCCCTTGCTGATGGGGTGGGCGTCGTAGGCGATGGCGATCGGCAACTGGGGGCCGTGGCCGGTCGACTGCAGGCCGACCATCTCGAACCAGCCGGCGTTGTCGGCGCCCGCGGCCACGGGCTTGCGGAAATCGCCCCAGCGGTAGGAATGCATCGCACAATGGATGTTGACCGCCGGCGTGCCGGCCCGGTGGGCCGCCAGAATGCGGGACACGTAGGGACCGTCGGTGACGTCGGCCGAGCACTCGTCATGCACGATCACGTCGTAGGGATCGGCCCAGCCGTCCTTCTCATAGACCTCGAACCGCGCCTTGGTGGAGGTGTCGGGGTTGTAGGCCACCGTCACGTCGGCTCTCACGCGCGACTCGAGTCCCGCCTCGAGGAGCTTGGTCTGCGTGGCGTAGTCGTGGCAGCAGCCACCGGCCACGAGCAGCACGGCGAGGGGCTTGGGAGCGTCGTCGGCGCGGGCCGCCACGGCGGTTGCGAGAGCGACGACGAGGGCGAGGCGAGGGGCGTTCATCATGGGGAGCGACTCCGGGTGATGGCCGGGAGCCTACCATTCCACGCGGACCCGGTCCGGCCGCCACGCTGCGGCCGGGACCTTCGCATCAGCGGGGATGTCGAACCGCGCCGGCGAAGAGCACCACCCCCGAGGCCCGTTCCACGATCGCCCAGGCGAAGGGATGGTCGGCCTTGACCTCCAGGGGCTCCTCCCGGATCGGCGCTGACGTCACCCCCACGACCAGCCCGGTCGCGGCGGCGGCCTCCGTGCCTTCCTCCGAGACGTCCACGAAGCCCTCATGCACCACGGCCGAAACGAACAGGTCACGGGCGCCGTCGATGCCGGAGAGGTCCGCCTCGCCGGCCACGAACGCCTGCTTCATGCCCATCCCCACGAGGGATTCCTTGAGGGAGATCGGCTTTCGGGCGGTCCACCTGGGCAGTGCCAGGTTCACTTCCCGCGGCCGGACACCGGCGTCGTTCCACTGGGCCCGCCAGTCGCGGTCCAGGCCGCCGAGCGTCCTGGGCAGGCCGTCGGCCACGTCGGGCACGACGATCACCATCGCCAGCCGGCCGCCCTCGTAGGGAATCTCGCAGACCGTCGCCGCCGCCTCGCCGACCACCACCTTGCCGGCGACGAGCTTGCCCGACCAGTTCATGAAGGGCACCTGGGGCTTGTCGCCTCCGGCCACCGTGAAGGCCGCCGGCTGCGTGGCCGACTTCTCGAACGGCTTCGCCCAGGGCGCTTTCAGGTAGACGGCGTTGGTGAGCACAATCCGCGTCTGGGCGGTGATCGATCCCGACGGGAGCAACTCCGGGATCTTGCCGGCGGTGTGCTCGCCCACCCAGGTGTTGATCTGGGTGCGAGCGTCCTCGGGCCGGGTCATGAAGTCCACCAGCCCCGCGGCCGCGGCATACCTGGCCTGCAACAGCCCGGTGAAGGAGGCCTCGAGCTTCTGGGTCCGCTCGACCCAGATCCGGTTGGCGATGTCGAGCCTGATCTTCTCTCCCTTGGCCTCCGCCACCAGGGCCCGCAGGTCGGCGGCGGACGCCGCGATCTGCTCCCGGTCGTCGGGCATGCCGAGCACATGGGCGATCTCCGCCGCGGTCTCGCCCCGAGCCCCGGCATGCGTCATCGCCAGCGTCTCCCAGACGCTGGCCGGCGACACGATGGCGTTGCCGTCCCCGGAGGCCCGCACGAGTTCCCAGCCCAGCGCCGCGAGCCCACCGGCGACGGCGGCGACGTCGCCCCGCGCAGCCGGGGCGGGCAGGCAGGCGACGAACGCTAGGAGGGTTGCGGTGGCGAACGGACGTGACACGCGGGGCATGCTGGCTCTCTTCGGGGTGGTCGACGAACCTGGGACGAGACTCACTCAAGAGACAGTGTGCCGAGCATTTCGTCGAGTCCGCGGCGGGCCCGCTGCTCCTTGCCCTGGAGGTCGGCGATCTCCTTGCGGAGCGTCTCCACCCGGTCCTCCTGGGCAGCGAACTTCTGCACGTACCTCGTGTAGAGGTCGCTCGTGCGGTCGAGCTGAGCCATGTTCTGACGGATCCGCTCCTGCTCCTGGCCGACCACCTGCACCTCCTGCTCGCGGCGGGCCCGCTCCTGCACCAGCCCCTCGATCTCCCGCTTCCGCTGCACGACGTCGGCCAGGGCCTGCTTGACCGCCGGTGGCGTCACCTTGGCGTTGGAGTAGAAGAGGATCGCCCCGTCATCGAGGTCGGTGAGGGCCAGTTGCAGGGAGACCAACTGCTCTTCGACGACGGCGAGCGTGGCCGGCTTGCCCGGCTCGGCCGTCACCGCGAAGCGAAAGCGGTCGCGTGTCTGCTCCGCCGGCTTCTCGGGCTCGACGAGCTTCCAGCCCGGCTCCAGCGGATGCTCGACCAGCAGCCTGACCGGCTCGGCGCCGGAGTTCTTGATCTCGAACACCTTGCGACGGGCGAGCTTTCGCGAGGCGACGAGCGTGCCTTTCACGAGCCGCACGCTCACGATCTGCTCGGGCCGCGGCTCGACCCGCGGGGCCACCTCGACATCCAGGTCGACCGCATAGGTCAGCAGCCGGCTCGATCCGGCGGGCAGGTCCTCGATGCGGGCGTCGCCCGCGTAGGCGCCGGCGTCGAAGACCGTGATCGGGCCCTGCATCAGGTCGAGTGTGGTGGAGTTGACCAGCCGCACCCCGGCCAGCGGGTGCTTGGGCATCACGCGGTCGTCGTAGACCGAAACCTTTTCGGCCTCCACCCGCTCGGCCACGATCGGCAGCATCGCCGAGCGTTGGCGGGCGATCGTGACGGGCTGGGCGATCTCGTAACGGAAGAGTTCGCCGAGCGCCTCGCCGGCGGCCACGCTGCGGATCGCCGCCGCGCCGTCGAGCATCTCCCCCTGCTCCACCGCCTCGGCCTGCGGCATCACCTCGCTGTCCATCGCCATGGCAACGGCCGGCGCGGCCCGTGCCGCCATCATCCGTCGACCGTCTCTATCCGGCTTGCCGGAACGGCCCTTGGCCGCGAACTCCTCGGCCCGCGCGTCCATGTCTTGGCCGTACACCTGCGGCCCCAGCGAGGCGAGCAGTTCCGGCTTGACGACCGGTCGCGGCAGGTAGAGCGGCTGGTAGAGGTCCATCACGAAGGAGATCGGCCGGCCGCTGACCAGGGCCATGCGGACGTCCTTCCAGTCACGGTCGGTGGTGTTCTCCACGATCGCCCAGCCCTGCAGGAGGGCCCGCCCGGCGTTCTCCTTGGCCGCGTCGCCGAGCACGAGCCGATAGCTCGTCTTCCAGACGGGCGACTCCTGCACGTAGCCCACGCGGACCGCCCGTTCCCCCTCGCCCGCGAAGGCCAGCGTCACCGACTTCTTCTCGCTGTCATGGCCGAGTGCGAGCACCGCCAGGGCCTGCTCCAGTTCCTTCTGCAGCCGCTCGTCGAGCAGCTTCAGCCTGGTGATCGCATCGAGGGCCAGCGTCCGCAGCCCGTCGGCGGTGAGGATCGTGACGTATTCCTTCTCCGCGGTCTTGTCGTCGCCGACGGGTACCGTCCGCTTCTCGACGCCCACGATCGTGCCGGTCGCCGGCGGGGCCGCCTCTACCTCGATCCGCTCGCCCCGCAGCTGCCCGAGGATCCGGCCCAGCGACGGCTCGTCGGTGAGGTCGATGGCGAAGGTGCCGAGCGTCTTGGTGATCGGGTCGCGCGAGGCGTAGCTGACCGCCGGCACGGTGCCACCCCCGAGATCCTCGACCACCATGCTCTTGAGGAGGTCGTTGATGGCGGCGGACCGGAAGCTCATCTCGACGGTGGCGTCCCCCTTCACCTTGCCGCCGTGCTGGAAGAAGCCGACGCCCGAGGTGAACAGCACGACCCGCTCGAGCGGCAGTTCGGCGGCGACCGGCTGCTCGGCCGCGCCGGCGGGCCAGGAGCAGACCGCGGCCACGCAGGCGGCGAGCAGACGGAACGCTGGGTGCGACGGCGACGGTTTCATGGCGGGACTCCGGACAGACGATGAGCGACGAATGGCAGGCACCCCCGTGGGACGCCGCACCGCCCAGAAAGGTTCCCACCGCGACGGGGTCCGGGCAAATCGGGCCTCGGTGCCGAGGCGTCCGGGCATCGCGTGGCATGCCGCCCCCCCTCGAATGGTTTTTCCCCCGGCCGTTTGCGACTGCTGCGGTCGGCAAGTAGCCTCCGGCGACCCGGGGTTTCACATCGAAACCTCCGTCCGTGGCGGCGGCAACCGCCCGCAAGGGGAATCTTCCGTGGCAGCAACGTGAGCCCGGCGGCGTGGTGGTCGGCCGATGGACATCGAACGACTCGAGCGGCGGGCCGTGCTCGCCGGCATCAGCGGGTCGGTGTTCCGATCGGTCGACGTCTCCGGCGTCGATCCGCGAGACCCGGCACTGTTCGCCCCCTTCCCAACGTGACCGTCCGGCTCAATGGCAGCAGCCCGCAGGTCACCGACAGCCAGGGCCGATTCACCTTCGCCAGCGTCGCGCCCGGCCCCGTCACCGTGATGGTCGACCTGCCGCAGGGCTTCGTCGGTACCGACGCGCAGTCGCTTGCCTACAGCCTCACGATGGGCGGCACAGACGTCACCGACCTCAACTTCGCGCTGGCCCAGCGGAACCAGGCGATCGCCCAGAACCTCTACGAGCTCGTGCTCTAGCGGTCCGCCACCTTCGACGAGTTCACCGCCGCCGTCGGCCGGCTCGATGCCGGCCAGGCAGTGTCCGCGGAGTTCGGCCGGTTGCTGCGGTCGGCGGAGTATCGCAGTGTCGTCCAGCCGGCGGCGGGCTTCGTGCCGGCGATGTTCCCGGGCGTGCTGCCGATCGAACTGGTGCGGACCAGCGGTCAGCAGCAGCGGCTGGGCATCTCGGCGGCCGCGACGATCCTGGGCCTCATGAACACGCAGACGTTCGTCACGGCCCATGGGAACACGAGCCTGCTCTCGAACGAGCAGTACGTGCGGTTTTTGTACCGCGAACTCCTAGACCGCTCGCCCGCGGCGGCTCCGCTGCAGAATGCGGTCAACCGGCTGGCGGCCGGTGAGAATCGAGGCCAGCTGGCCCTCGACCTGATCGCCACGCCTGCCTTCCAGGGCCGTGGCCAGGTGCAGAAGCCGCTGCGGGGCGCGATCACCTAGGTCGGCGTGCTCGGCCGCGAGGCCACGGCCGCCGAGATCCGCTCGTTCAAGGCGGGCAGCGGCAACGCCGTCCAGCTCGCCGCACGGCTCTCGGCTTCCGCCGAGTTCCGCGGCCTCGACGGCTTCACCCCCACGTCCACCTGGGACGTGATGGCCATGGCCGCCACGCTCGCGCCGACGGTCGCTCCACTCGATCGCCTGCAGCGGTACGACCCCGCAACCCAGAAGTTCGAGCTCCCCGTCACCGCCGGCTCGCTGGCGAGCACCGCCGCCAGCCCCAAGAACGTCTACTTCATCTCCCACGGCTGGGCACCGGGCCAGCGCAAGGCCGTGGCCGATCGAGCCGGCCCTCGCGGACGACTTCTTCGGAGCCAACCAGGGGCTCGTCCACATCATGGGCCACAGCCACGGCGCGAAGGTCGCCGTGGTGGCCACCTGCGCGCTCGAGGCGGCGAACGTCCCGGTGTCGCAACTGACGCTCTTCGACTCGCCGGAGACCGGCCCGGTCAAGCCGCACCTGTTCGTGAACTCCAGTCCGCTGGCCGCTCCGGGAGTCGGCGGGGGCCAGAACTTCGTGTGGCGATTCCTGCAGGAACTCCCGTCGATCAGCAAGACGCCGGTGGCGGTCGGCCGGCAGCCGACCGGCGGCACCTTCGTCGACAACTACTACTCGCAGACCGGCTTCGGGGCACCGTTCGGTGGCTACGCCGGCCTGGGCAGCGTCGTCGACAGGCTCCTGCGGCCGGCCGAACTCTACAACCCCGCCGGCGGCCTGGCGGGCGACCTCGGTGCGGCTTTCCCGTCGCACGGCTACCCGCCCGCGTGGTATGCGCAGGCGAGCCTCCGGAATCCGTCGGCGCCGAGCGACCAGCAGAACGGTCTCTCCTGGTCACCGCTCCTCCACCCGACGACGACCGCCGCGCTCGCCCCCGCCTACGACCAGTTCCCGCAGACCAGCACGACCACGCCGGGGGAATACGTGCGGCGACAGTTCGAAGTCGTGACCGGCGGTGCGACGCCCGCCGAAAACCCCACCGTGTTCCCACTCGTCTACGGCGTGCAGCTGACGATGGGGGAGGTCACCGACACCGGTTCGAGTATGACGTTCACGATCGACGGCGACACGCCGCTGTCGGCGGCCACGATCAGCTTCGACCCGTACGGCACCGATTCGGTCGCCGATCCAATCGGCACGGGGCTCGAACTGGACGTCGCCTTCACCGGCATCGATGCGGGCGAGACGGTTGCAGTTGGTCGTGTCGGCGCACGGCATGGCGGCCCTGCGGCTCGAGATCCTCGGCCAGCCGTTGTTCCTGTCCGGCACGACGGGCTTCATGACGTTGCCGTTGCTGACGTTGGAAGGGAACACGTCGGGATCGGCACCGAGAATGGCCACCATCAGCCTCGACGTCTTCCGAAATCAGACGCTCTTCACGGGTGGCTTCGGCAGTGCCGCCAACCTGGTGCCCAAGCTCGTCTTCAGCCTGATCGGCTCGGCCGGTGCGACGGCCAGCGCGACCGTGACCTCCATGCGGCAGTTCGGCACGCCGACGGCGGCCTAGCCGGGGAGCGGTCGGCGCGTCGACGCGATCCGCTGCGCGATGCGGCGGCCGGGGGCGGTCATCGCCAGCCGGCGCAGGTGCGACAGGGCCACCAGCCGGCGGTCACGGGTCGCGGTCGGCCGCCGCGGCAGGCGCCGCTCGACGACGCGGCACGACACCTGGTGGTGCGCGACCGTGTAGGTCAGACCGCCGAGCCCGCGGTCGCCCGCCGTTCGCCCGGCGCCCCGGGCCGCGCGGGGAAAATCCCATAGGCCCTCCCACCATTCGCCGGGCCCGCGCCGCTCGACGACCACCCCGTCCCCGTGCCGAAGCACCAGCGCTGTCTCGCGGATCGTCTTGGCCGCCCGCAGGGCGGGCATGGCCGGTATCGCCGCGACGCAGCCCGTGCGCCGGGCCACGCAGGCGGAGGCCAGCGGACACCGGTCACACAGAGGCCGCGCGACGGTGCAGACCGTGGCCCCGAGATCCATCAGTGCCTGGTTGAAGAGGCCGGCACCTCGGCGCGGCAGGAGATCGGCCGCGATCGTCCAGAGCGGCTCGTCGGCCGCACCGCCCACCGGTGCCGCGTGGCCGACCAGCCGCGCGATGACGCGGCGGCTGTTGGCCTCGATGATCGGCTCCCGGGCGTCGAACGCGATCGAGGCAATCGCGCCGGCCGTGTAGCGGCCGATCCCCGGCAGGCCGCGGAGCCCGGCCGCCGTGCGGGGAAACCTGCCTGCGTGCTCGGTCACGACCTGCTTGGCCGCGGCGTGCAGGTGCCGGGCCCGGCGGTAGTAGCCGAGCCCCTCCCAGTGCTTGAGCACGTCCCGCTGCGGAGCCCGCGCCAGGCTGGTCACATCGGGAAACCGGGCCACGAACCGCGTGAAGAACTCCCGCACCCGCTCCACCTGGGTCTGCTGGAGCATGATCTCGCTCACCCAGACGCGGTAGGGATCGCGGCTCTCCCGCCAGGGCAACGCCCGGCGATGCCGGCGATACCAGGCCACCAACCGGCCCGCGATGGCGGGCCGTGCGGCCCGCACCGCCGCTCCGCCGGCGGACCTGCGGCCCGCGCGTTTCACCGCCACCCCTTGCAAACCGGTTTTCACTCGGGTCCAACCACTCCGGGTGTTGCCGGAGTGTAGCGGTGCCGCCCCCGCCGTGCCGCCGCGAGCGCCCATGCCGACTCCGCCCGACCGTCAGCCCGATCCCTCCGCCGGTCGCCGTCGCGAGCGCTCCGCACGCAGCCGTCGTCCCGGCGCGCCCGCCGAACGGATCACGGTGGTTCGCCGCGACGGCCCCAAGGGCGGGGCCTGGGAGGTCGTGCAGCCCCGCTGTGCCCGCCGCCGCCGGGAGGACATCGAGGAAGTCGAGGCGATGATCGCGGCGGGCGAGTTGGAGATCGCGCGGGACGAACTCGTCTGGCTGCTGTCGGAGTGTCCCGATTTCCTGGAGGCCCACGTGCAGTTGGGTCTGATCGCACTGGAGGACGGCGACCCCAAGCTCGCCCGCGGCCATTTCGGACGCGCCTACGAGCTCTGCCTGCGGGCGCTCGAGGCGGCGGGAAGTCCCCGGCCGTTGCCTCACGCGCTGGCCGGCAACCGTCCCTTCTTTGAGGCGGCCAAGGGGCTCGTGCACTGCCTGCTGGCGACCGGCAGGCGGCCGCTGGCGGCCGACGTCTGCCGAAAACTCGCGCCGCTCGACCCAGCCGACCCACTGGGCATCCAGAAGCTGCCCCGCCGTTGACGCGTTGCCCGGTGGCATGCCGTATCATGGCGGCTCCCATCCCGCGTCGCCCGAGGAGGACCCCGATGCCCGCCCCCCGCCGCCTTGCGACGGCGGTCGCCCTGCTCGTCGGCATCGCGACCACCGTCGGCCTGCGGGCCGCCGACCCACCGATGATGGCGACAGAGCCGGCCGAGACGATCCGGCTCTGGGAAGGACCGGCCCCCGGCGCGTTGGGCGACAAGGACCAGGACACGCCGGTCGTGGCCTGGTGGCCTGCGAAGCAGGCGACCGGCGCGACCCCGGCGCTCGTCATCTGTCCCGGCGGCGGCTACGGTGGGCTGGCGGATCACGAGGGCAGTGACTACGCCCGCTGGCTCAACACGCAGGGCATTTCGGCGTTCGTGCTCCGCTACCGGCTGGGCAGCAAGGGATACCGCCATCCGGTGATGCTCGGCGACGTGTCGCGGGCGATCCGGTTGGTGCGGCACGACGCCGAGCGGTTCAAGGTCGATCCGGATCGCGTCGGCGTGATGGGCTCCTCGGCCGGCGGTCACCTAGCCCTCAGTCTCTGCCTCAAGGGGGACGACGGCCTGACCACCGCGGCCGACCCGATCGACCGTCGTCCGTCGCGGCCGGCCGTGGGCGTCCTCTGTTATCCGGTGGTCAGCATGATGCCCGACAAGACGCACGGCGGCTCCCGCAAGAACCTGCTCGGCGACGCTCCCCCCGAGCCGCTCGCCCGGGAACTCTCCGGCGAGCTCTCCGCCCACGACACGATGCCGCCGCTGTTCATCTGGCACACCTACGAGGATGCGGCGGTGAAGCTGGAGCCGATCCTCGAACTGGGAATCCGGCTCAAGTCGCTGGGCAAGCCCTTTGAACTGCACGTCTACGAGACCGGCCCGCACGGCCTCGGCCTCGGCGTGCGGCCCTACGACGGCACGAAGCCGCTGCACCCCTGGACGGTCGACTGCCGTCGCTGGCTGGGCACGCGCGGATTTTGACGACAGGCGGCGAGGACGGATCCCCGGCATGACGCCACCGCGGTTCATCGTGCTCGACGGCATGGACGGCGCCGGCAAGTCGTCGCAGGTGGCCCCGCTGACCGACTGGCTCGCCGGCCGAGGATGCCGCGTGACGACCTGCCGCGATCCGGGCGACACGCCGGCGGGCGAGGCGATCCGTGCGCTCCTGCTCGACCGCCACGACCTGCGACTCTCGGCCACGGCCGAGATGCTCCTCTACATGGCCGCCCGTGCACAACTCGTGGCCGAGGTGATCGAGCCGGCCCTGGCCCGCGGCGAGTGGGTCATCTCCGACCGCTATCTGCTCTCCAACGTCGTCTACCAGGGACATGCGGGGGGCCTCGACCCGGCGGTGATCCGCGGCGTGGGGGCCGTGGCCACCGGCGGCCGGACGCCCGATCTCGTGCTGCTGCTCGACGTCGATCTCCAGACCGCGACTGCGCGGCTCGACCGGCCCCTCGACAAGCTCGAGAACCGTGGTGACGACTATCGCCGCCGCGTCCGGGAGGGCTATCTCCGCGAGGCCGCGGCCGACCCCGCGTCGATCCGCGTCGTCGACGCCGCGGCGCCGCCGGACGAGGTCCAGCACCGCATCCGCCGGATCGTGGCCGAGTGGTTTCCCGAGTTGGCTGGCTGAGCACACGACCTTTCCCGGAGCGGACGACCGATGGCATGGCAGGGCATCGAGGGACACGACGCGATCGCTGCGGCGTTCGTCACGGCCGAAGCGCAGGGACGGATCGCCGGGTCGTACCTGTTCATCGGTCCGCCGGGCGTGGGCAAGGGTGCCTTCGCCCTGGCGCTCGCCCGAGCGCTCGTCTGCCTCGACCGCCGGCCGGGGCTCGTCGCCTGCAACGCGTGCGCGTCCTGCCTGCAGGCCGCCGCCGGCAGCCATCCCGACATCGACGTCGTGGCCAAGCCCGAGGATCGGGCCTCGATCCCGCTCGAGGCGTTCGTGGGCGACGCGGCCCATCGGATGCGGGAGGGTCTCTGCTGGCGGATGCTGCTCGAGCCCGCGCTCGGCGGCCGCAAGGTGGCGATCGTGCTCGACGCCGATCACCTCGGCGAGGAGGCGGCCAACTGCCTGCTCAAAACGCTCGAGGAGCCGCCCCCGGGGGCGGTGATGATCCTCGTCGGCACCGGCCTGGAGCGGCAGTTACCGACGATTCGCTCACGATGTCGCACGATCCGCTTCGGCCCGCTTTCGACGGGGACGGTGCAGCGGCTGGTCGCGGTGGAACTCGCCCGCCGGGACGAGGAAGTGGCGGCGGCGGCGATCGCGACGGCGGCGGCGGCAGCCGGCGGCAGCCTCGACCGTGCGCTCTTGCTGCTCGACGCGGCACTCGGCGGGTTCCGCGGCCGCCTACTCGAACTGCTCTCGCGACGTCCGCTGCGGGGCGTTGAGCTCGCCCGCGAGACCACCGCCGTCGTGGAGTCCGCCGGCAAGGAGGCGCCGCCACGACGGGCCCGGTTGGCCGTGATCCTCGATGCAGCGATCGACTTCTACCGCGCGGCCATTCGGCACGCCGCCACCGGCACGCCGCCCACCGAACCGGCCTTGGCACGGGCCGTGGCAACCTGGGCGGGTGACGCCGACGAAGCCGCGACGGCGCTCGAGGGCACGCTCGACGCCCGCGACGCCGTCGACCGCAACGCCCACCTGCCCACGCTGGTCGATGCCTGGACGGCTCTCCTCGAAGCGCCCCGTCTCGCCCACCTGCCCTGATCGCGCCGGTCACGGCGTTCCCCCCGTCGCCGCACCCTGACGGCCCGGCGGGGCGGTCGCCGCGGTCGTCGCGACGTCCCCGCGGGCCGCTGGAAAACCCTGCGGCCCGCCGCCGGCGGAATCGATTCTCCGGGTCGTGCCCGTCGATCCAACGAGGCGGGGTGGTCGCACGGTGCCGCATCCCGCTCTGGATCGAGGCGGCAACGATCGATGGGGACGTCACGCCCAACCACCGGCCGGCAGGCGAACCCATTCGTGCTGCTGGTGGCCGGCGGAACCTGCGGGCTCGCGCTCGCGGCCGGCGGACAGCCATCGCCTCCGACGTCCGACGCGGCCCCGGCGGCGCCGCTGCCGGGCCAGTCCTGGAGCGATCCCGACAGCGTCAACTGGATCGACGTACCGGCGGTCGCCCCCCCCTCACCACCGCCGATCCAGCCGCGAATCCTGGACCGGATCGCCGACCGCCGCACCGACACCCGCCCGCTGGGCATGCCGCCGCGGCCCGTGGCCGCCGGCCTCGCGGAGCGGATTCGCGGTCGCATCCGCGGCGAAGGAAGGTTCGCCAAGGCGCTCGCGGCCGAGATGGGCGGCCACGCCTCGTCTGGACAGGCGGCCCTGACCGACGGCTGGCCGACGCCCGACAGCTTGCTCGATCAGATCGAGTCCCTGGCCACGCCCGCGTCGGGGTCGGCGGCCGCCTGGTCGGATCAGGCACTCGACCTGATCGATCAGACGCTGCGGACCGAGGGGCCGGCCGATCCTGCGGCCGTGGGTCCGCTCGTGTCGCTCGGGGAGGCGGCCGTGGCCGGGATGGCGGTGGCCGACGCGGAGACGTCTCCGCAGGCGGCCGGTCAGGTGCGCCGCGCCGCGCTGGCCTTGGCCCGCCGCGCGGCCGTCTGGTGGGCGGCGGCGGCCTGGTCCGCCGTCGAGACGGCGGGGCCCACGGCGTCGGTCGCCGCCAACGACGTGGCGCTCAAGCTCTCCGCCGGCCAGGTCGATCCCCGCGTCAGCCGCCTGCTGGCCTTTCTCGAACGCTACGAGTCCAGCGGAGATCCCCTCGACGCCTCGGCCGTCAAGGGGGCGATCTCGGGCATCGCGGTCTCCGCGACGCCGGCGGCCGTCGCGCTGGCCCGCGCGGTGGCCGAGCACTATCACGCCCCGAACGTCCGCATCGCCGTGCACCGCGCGTTCGTGGAGCGCATGCTGCCGGAAACCACCGTCAGCAAGGGGAACTTCCAGGACTTCATCCTCGGCCGCCCCGTGCGCGGCCGCCGCACGGTCGAGCAGACCTCGGGCGTGCGGTTCGTGCCGCATGCAGCCGAGATCCGAATGGAGCTGGTCGTCAACGGCCAGGTGGCGGCGCGGTCGGTCTCCGAGTCGGGGCCGGT
>VGYP01000014.1 GCA_016872955.1 Planctomycetota bacterium | reverse complement strand
ACCGTCGCCCCGGCCATCGTGTCGAGTCGCCGATCCGGGAGTGCGGATGGCAGCGTCTCGACGCCGGCCAGGTGCTGCGTGGTCTTCGCGGTGACGCTGGTGCTGATCCCGGCGACGGTCGCGACCGCCGCCAACTGACGCCGCCGCTCAGGCGGCCGAGCAGAATGGTGGCCAGCCGGCTGCGGGGCAGGGCAAAGGAGATCGGGAAGTCGATCAGGCAAGGCCGGCCCCGTCGTCGACGAGGATGTTCTCCCGCTTGTGCAGGTCGACGTGGGCGACGCCACGGGCGTGCACGGCGGCGAGCAGACGGCGGAACGTCGGAAAGAAGAGGTGATCGATGGGCTCCCCTTCGGCCAGCGCGTGCCCGGGGACCACTTGCCTCGAGACGGCGTGGGGCAGCACGCGGCCGGCGACGCTCACGATTCCCAAAGAGGCGGGCACGCCTTCGATGCCGGCGAGCCTCTCCATGAACCCGCGTTCCCGCGCGGCCAACCGCCTGCCCAGCCACCGCATCGGGATGCCAAGGATCGGCTGCCGACGGTTGAACTTGTACAACGCGCGGCGAGATGCCAAGTCGTAGATGCCCGTGGCCGCCCAGGAGTCGTGCTTGAGAATCTCGTGCAGCCGGAAGGACTCGCCCGCGATTTCGACCGGGGCGGGCGGGTCGTCGTGACCGAGAGCGTAAAAGAGCGCCGGCCGCGGTGGCACGATGGGGATGACACCGGTTCCGGGGCTGGCCCGCCCTCCGTCACGCCGCGGCCCTTGGCCTGCTTGCGGGGTCGCCGGAGACTTGCCGCTCCACCCAGTTTGCCGCGCCTCACGGAACGCCGTGCCGCAGGGCCGACGTGGCGAGGGGGCCGAAGTGCCGTGAGTCGCGGCTGCCGGAGGGAAAGTCGCCGAGCAGGAAGACGTCGTCGGTCCCGAGCCGCCAGGCAGTCGTGCCGTCAGCGGCTGCGCGGTAGAGGATGTCGCGCCAAACGGAGAGTCGTTCGATGACGACCGCCGCATCGCCCACCGCGGCGAGGTCGATCGCCAAGGCCGGAGCCACGGGCTCGCCGTCGGGGCCGGCCTCCGTGCCTACCGGCCACGGTCTGGCGACGGGCCAACGGGCTGGCGCGGCTGCCGGCAGACAGCGGCGATCGAGGGGGGCGTCGGCCGCGGGCGACAGGGGCCAGGCCGCGGCGACCGCATGGCCGTCGAGCCGGCCGACGACGACCGCGAAGCGTCCGGCGGCATGGAGTCGCCACCCGACGGCCAGCGGCCCCGCCCGGCTTCGTGCGCGGACCGGCCCGCGGCCCAGGGCGGCGGGCGACACCGCGACCACCGCGGCGAGGCCGACGTCGACGACCGCCAGCAACTGCCGGCTCACTTCACCTGTGGCGAACGGGGCGTCGTCGCGGACGACCGTCGCCGGCCGGGACCAGGTTCGTCCATCACCGGCGGTACCGGCGACCACCTCGACCACCGACCCGACCGCGGCGAGCTGCCGCGGGCTCTTGAGCACCGTGCGGCCGTCGATCGCGAGATCGCCGGCGACGAACGAGACGACCTCACCGGACAGGCCCGCTACCCGCTTGAGGCCCGTCGAGCGGTCGGGAAGGGTCACGATCCAGCGGTCGAACCGCCGCGGTCCGCGCCAGCGGTCGAGGGCCGGCAGCCAGCCGCTCGCCACGACGTCTCCCGGCAGCAGTCCGGGCCCCATCGAGCAGCCGTCGACCTCGTAGCGGCGCGGCAGCGCGACGAGGATCACGACCACCACGCTGGCGAGCACTGCTACGACGGTCAGGCTGCGACGGCTCACGCGCTGCACGGGCTCGGCCCGCCGGATCGGGACGCCCATCGACACCGACGTCGGCCGACCGACCGCCGAACACCGCGGCGAGTCGGCCGGTCGGTCACGTGGCCAACGGCCGGCGTCGACGCCGGCCACGGGCGGCTAGATGGTGGCCCACTGGTGGCTCTTGGCGCTGGCGAGCACCGCGTCGCAGACCTTCTGCGTCTCCAAGGCATCGCGGAACGTCGGCCGGCAGGGCTGCTTCGTAGCATAGGCCTCTAGGAAGTCGGACACCTGGTGGACGAAGGAGTGCTCGTAGCCGATCGCCAGGCCCGGCACCCACCACTTGCCCATGTAGGGATGATCGCCGTCGGTGACATGGACGCTCTTCCAGCCTCGTTCCGGGCCGGCGTCCTTGTAATTGAAGATCTGCAGCCGGTGGAGATCATGGAGGTCCCACTTGAGGCTCATGTGCTCGCCGTTGATCTCGAACGTGTAGAGGGCCTTGTGGCCGCGGGCGTAGCGGGTGCTTTCGAACAGCCCCAGCGACCCGTTGCTGAAGTGGCAGAGGAAGGAACAGGCGTCGTCGATGCCCACCGGCTCGACCTTGCCGGTGAGCTGGTGCTTCCGCTCCTTCACGAACGTCTCGGTCATCGCCGTGACGTCCTTGACGGTGCCGTTGAGCCAGATCGCGGTGTCGATGCAGTGGGCCAGAAGGTCGCCGGTCACCCCGCTGCCGGCGGCCTTGGAGTCGAGCCGCCAGAGGGCCGCGCCCCCCTGGGGCAGGTCGGCGTTGATCGTCCAGTCCTGGAGGAACTCGGCGCGGTAGTGGGAACACCGCCCCAGCCGTCCGGAATCAATGATCTGCTTGGCGAAGGTGACCGCCGGGATGCGTCGGTAGTTGTACCAGACGGTGTTAGGCACGCCGGTTTTCTCGACGGCCTGGCACATCCGCTCCCCCTCGGCGACGTCCATCGACAGTGGCTTCTCACAGAGGATCGCCTTGCCATGCTTGGCCGCCTCGATGGCGATTTCGGCATGCAGGTTGTTGGGCGTGCAGATGTCGACCGCGTCGATGTCGTCAGCAGCTACGAGCTTCCGCCAGTCGGGCTCCACCCGCTGGTAACCCCAGCGGTCGGCGAAGGCCTTGGCCTTGTCGGTATCGCGGGCGGTCACGGCCTGCAGGACCGGCAGGTAGTCGAGGTCGAAGAAATCCTTGACGCGGTTGTAGCCGTTGGAGTGGGCGCGGCCCATGAAGCCGTAGCCGATCATGCCGATGCGGAGCGGTTTTGCCATCAGGAGATCCTTTCGTTCAGGTCCAGCCGTGCGCGTCGCGGACGGCCATCATGGTCTTGAGGATCATGTTCCAGGTCCGTGGGTCCTCGAGCGTCTTGTTGGGGAACATGCAGCCGTCCCAGCAGATGTGCTGGATGCCGCGGTCGGCCGCCCCGCGGAGCCAGGGCCCCGAGCAGCGGACGATGTCGAGTTTTCCCTTGGGGTCGTCGGCCGGGCAGTGCTTGCCCGTCTTGTCGTGGGCCCCCGCGCCGTGCACCTCGCCGTCATTCTGCGCGACGTGGAAGTCGATCGTCCACGGCCGCAGCTTTGCCACCATCTGCTCGTAGGCCGGCCAGAACTCCGCGTCCGTGTAGCCGGGCTGCACCAGTGCGTGCTCCGGGGCGTTGTAGCCGAGGAGGTAGAGATAGGTGTGGGCGAGGTCGGCCTGAAAGCCGAGCACCTCGGGCATGCCGACCGCCTCGAGCAGGTCGAGCACGTCCTTCCAGGAGTGCATGCCCGCCCAGCAAATCTCCCCTTCCGCCGCCAGCCGCTGGCCGTGATCCTTCGCGATCATCGCCGCCTCGCGGAAGGTCTCGGCAATCTTCTTCGTGTTCGCCTGGGGGTTCCCTCGCCACGTGGCCACGCCGAACTCCGCCGAGTCGATCCGGATCACGCCGTACTTCCGCACGCTGCGATTCTCGAAGACGTTGGCGATCCGGCAGGCCATCCGCACCGCCGACAGGAACTTCTGCCGGGCCGCCGCGTTGCCCATCGCCGAGTCCCCCACCGTGCCCGGCCAGACCGGAGCCACGAGCGAGCCGACGCTGAATCCATAGGAGGCGATCTTGTCGGCGATCGCCCCGAGCTCGGTGTCGCCCGCCTCGGGGTCGGTGTGGGGCCGGAAGAGGAAGTAGTCGATGCCGTCGAACTTCTGGCCGTCCACGTCGGCCGCGGCGGTCAACTGCAGCATCCGCTCGAGCGAGATCGGAGGCTCCTGGCCGGGATCGGTGCCCTTGCCGACCAGGCCTGGCCACATGGCGTTGTGGAGTTTCGGAAGCGGGTGTGTGGGCATGATCTGGTGGTCCTCGTTCTGGCTCGGTCAGTCTTGTGGTGCGCTGGCTCGGGGTTGCCCGTGCCATCTTGCCGGACGCTCGCTACGGCTCTCCAGGCCTCCGCTCGCTCGATGGAAACTGCTCTTCGCCATCCTGGCTACGGTCGGTTTCCGACGCCCCGCTCGATTGGCACGGGCAACCCCAAGCGAGCCATCGAAGCGACGCACGGAACGCTGATCGCCGGTTTCCCAGCTCATGCCTGCCTTCCGTTGGTGGGCAGGTCGTTGTGGACATCGGGGCCGAAGTAGCGGAGGGCGACGAGCGGGCCGGGGCCGGTGTTCTCAACCACGTAGCCCGCCGCCGCAGTGTCGGCGGAGATGAAGAGCTCGTCGGCCGTCATCTGGCCAAAGCGGATCAGGGTCGGCGTGGCCACCTCGTGGACGCCCACCTTGCCCTCCCCCTGGACGGTGATCCAGCCACTGGCACCGGTGTCCTTCACGGTCACCTTCGCGCCCGGCTCGAGCGTCAGTTCCTTGGCGGAAAACAGCTGCTTGCCGTCCACCCTACCGTACACGATCCACTTGTCGGTCGCGCCGGCCGTGCTCCGCTTCTCGTCGACGATCGGCCGCAGGAAGTTGCTCTCCTTGAAGTGGTTGTCGACGTTCTTCTCCCAGTCGAGCTGGCCGATGATGAAGTCGAGGTCCCAGTGCTTAGCCTCGGGCATGTCCTTGACGAGCAGGCTCCAGGGCACGGCCCGGCCCTCGACGAGCGACTGGAACATCGCGAACACGTCGCTGCCCCACTGGGGCTCGTAGGTGAGCAGCGAGCCCGGCGCGTGGAGCACGCCCGGCGGGATCAGCCAGCCGGTTCCCCGCTCAAGCCGGTACGCCTTGGCGAGATCGATGATGCCGTTGTCGCCGCGGTTCCAGTTCTCGAGGCAGCGGCGAACGTCGGCCTTCGTAGTGCCCGGCTCCAGGCCCATGAAGGTGTAGGGGAAGTTGTTGTCGCAGTTGTTGTACTGCGGCGGGAAGTAGTAGCTCTCGGGCTTGCCCTCCTGGCCCACGAGCTTCGCGTCGTCGAACGACTGGTGCATGTGGTGGGGGATGGGCCCCATGTTGTCGAAGAACTTCGAGTACACTGGCCACTTCTTGTAGGTGTCCCAGATGGACTTGCCGACGAGCCGCCCGTTGCCCTCGGCGACCGCATCGCGGAGCAGGAACCGCTCCCCCTCGAAGACGCACCAGGAGAGCCCCTCGTCAGGCACCCGCCCCTCGTTGGCGGCCTCGGTGGTGCTGGCAAACCACCGCTCGTCGATGCCACCGCGGTCCAGGCCGTAGGCGTAGTAGTCGTCGGGGTGCAGCCGGACCCGTTTGCCGGGATGCAGGAAGCTCCGCGGCACCCAGGTGGGCGAGAGCCGCAGCACGCCCTTGCCGGCGTCGAGGGCGCGGCCCAGCGCGGAGCCGACGTTCGTGGCCTCGGGGAGCCGGGCCGAGCCACGGGGAGCGGTGCCGTGAACCATGAAAGAGCCCCTCTGCGACGGAATCGGACGTGTCGGGAGTCGACTGTTGTAAGGGCCTGTCTACCCGCCCGCAAGGAGCCGCCGGCCGTCCGTGGGAAAAGTCAGCCGCGACCTTTCTCGTGCTTTCTGACCGGTGGACGGGCTGCGGGGTGTCGTCGGCCGACGAGCCTGGCATGCACCGGCGCCGGTCGCGTGGTGCGGTCCGTTAGGGAGCGGCCGGCACGACGAATAGAATCAGCGGGTGCGGTGTGGTGTGCGGCGAAGATGGTGACCGAGAGGGATGGGCGAGATGCGTTCGGAACGACGAGCGGCACGGTGCGGTGGCGCGGCAGCCTGCTGGCTGGTGGCCGCTGCGTGCGCCGCCGCCGAGCCGGCCGCCCCCCGCTCCTTCGCCGACCACGTGCTGATGGCCACCGCCGGCATCTCCTCCAAGGCGGCCGACGGCGGGGCTTCGTTCTCGGGGACCGGCAGCCTCGTATCGCCGCGGGGTCACATCCTCACCTCGACGAGCGTCGTGCCGCCGGACGCGACCGCGATCGAGGTCATGCTGCCGGGCTTCGTGCGGAACCAGGCGCGGCTGGTGGCCGCCGATCCCGATCTGGCGGTCAGCCTGATCCAGGTCGACGGGGCGGGGCTGCCGTGCCTGCCCCTGGCGCGGCAGGTGCCCGCCCTCGGTGAACTTGCTTACACGGCCGGTGACGTCGACCGCGTGATGCTCTCCAACGGCCGGGCATCCTTCAGCCGCGGCGTGGTGAGCGGCCTCTACGAGGTCACCCCACAGGGCGAGTCGGCCTATGCCGGGCCGGCCATCGAGACTTCGGCCGCGGTCAATCCAGGTTCCGACGGCGGACCGCTGGTCGATGCCCGCGGCCGGCTCGTCGGCGTGATCAGCCTCGGGGTCTCGCCCCTCCGCTGGCAGGGCGTGGCGGTGCCGACGGCCGTGCTCCTAGAACGGTTCGCGGCCTTGCGGTCGACCGACGTGCCGCTTTCGTTCGACCCGCCGGCCGGCCTCGGGACCGATCCGGCGACGCTCGCCACCGCCGCCCGCATGGCCGACCTGACGCGGTCGGCCGCCGCGATTGCGCCCCACCTGGTCGCTATCGAGGTGACGCGTCGGTTTCCGCCGGAACGGCTGCCGCGGGTCGCCTGGGCCGCACACCGTGGCCGGATCGGCGGCTGGGAAGGGCTCGCCCCGGCCGAGCGGGCGGCGC
The DNA here is from genome assembly GCA_016872955.1 of Planctomycetota bacterium. GTDB lineage: Bacteria > Planctomycetota > Planctomycetia > Pirellulales > UBA1268 > QWPN01. Next base: position 14,120 of record VGYP01000014.1, on the reverse strand, counting down.
GGTTCGCCGCCTTCGCCAACGTCGACCGAGCCTTCGAGGTCAATCAGCTGCTGCGTCGCCCGCCGGGCGCGGTGACGGGCCTCGTCGTCTCGGCCGATGGCCTGGTGCTCACGAGCCTGTTCAATCTTGCCGCCGACACCGCCTTCGTGGCCAAGGCGACCGGCACGCCGCGGTCGTTCGCCGCCGACGAGCCGATCCAGAAGCTCCTGGCCGATCCGCCGGGCGGGCTCGCGGCCCAGCCCAACGCCGTCAACGGCATCACGGTGATCCTCGGCGATGGCACGCGTCGCGAGGCGAAGGTGATCGCCCGCCACGAGCCGCTCGGCATCGCCCTCTTGAAGATCGACGCCACGGGCCTTCCGGCCTTCGACGTCGCCGCGGCCGGGACGTCGCCGCAACTCGGCGACGCCGTCGCCGTTGTCGGCCGCGGTCCTGGCCGGACCCCGCCGCATACCCTCAACGCCGGCATCGTGAGCGCGCCGTCGCGGCTGCGGGGCTACCAGTTCCAGACCGACGCGCTGTTCAACTACGGCAACTCGGGCGGGCCGGTGGTCGACGCTGCGGGCAACTTCCTCGGCATCGCGACGGCGCCAATCGAACCCGACACCGTACAGGGTCGGTTGTTTCCGCCGCCGCAGCTGATGCGCTGGACGCGGGCTCCCAACTCGGGCGTGGGGATGGTGGCCCGTGCCGACCGGATCGCGGCCGCCTTCGAGGCTCTCAAGGGAGGCCGCTCGTTCGACCGCATTCCGGGCCCGTTCCTGGGCGTCGAGCCCGACATGGAGCAGGCCTTCGGTGAGGACGTCGTGATCGGCGGGGTGGCCGCCGGGTCGCCGGCCGATCGGTCTGGGCTTCGGAAGGGCGACCGGCTGCTGGAGTTCAACGGGGTCGAACTGCAGACATGGCGGGACCTCACGGAGCGGGTGGCGGCGAGCCGCGCCGGCGACGCGGTGACGCTCGTGGTGCAGCGGCCGAGCCGGGGGCCGCGGCTGGTGATCGCCGGACGCGACGTCGACACGCTGGAGGACCTCGAGCGGCTCAAGAAGTCGCTGACACCGGGCGACACCTTCGAGGGGACGCTGTCCACCGACGACACGCGGGAGATCGAGGTCGTGCTGGAGGAGCGTCGATGACTCGCGTCCGCCCGCTTCGGCTGGTCGGGATCGTCGCGGTGGCGGTGGCAGCGGCGACGCTGGTCCGCGGGGAGGCGACGCCGGCGCCGGCCGCGGTCGGCGCTGCGGTCGACCTGGCGGAGCTCTGCATCCGCGTCCGCCCCGCCTTCGTGTTCATCGGCGGCGGCAGCGGGGTGATCGTTCGGCCCGACGGCCTGATGCTCACCAACGACCACGTCATCGGCCGCAAGCGGTCGTTCACGGTGCGGATCGGCGACGGCCGGTCGTTCCGCGCGCAGGTGCTGGGCTGCGACCCGGTCGGCGACGTGGCGGCCCTCAAGCTCGACGTCCCCGCGGGCCAGACGGTGCCCCACCTCGAGCTCGGCGACTCCGACGCCCTCCGGGTCGGCGACGACGCCCTGGCCGTGGGCAATCCGTTCGCGCTCGGCGTGCTCGACCAGGCGCCGACGTTCACCGTGGGCATGATCTCCGCGCTCAACCACACGCAGGGAAATTACGCGGAGTGCATCGTCACCGACGCCGAGGTCAATCCCGGCAACTCCGGCGGGCCGCTGATCAACATGGCCGGCGAGGTGGTGGGCATCAACGGCCAGATTAGCACGCGGTTCGGGCTGCGGAGCAACACCGGGCTCGGCTTCGCGATCAGCGCGCGGCAGCTGAAGCTCTGGCTGCCGCATCTGGAGGCGGCCGGCGGGGGCGAGGTGAAGCACGCCCGGATCGCGGGGCTCGAGTTCGAGGCGGCGGCCCTGGTGGCGGCTGAGAGCGTCGTTGTGAAGGACGTGGCCGACGGGTCGCCGGCGGCCCGCGGCGGCTTCATGCGAGGCGATGCGATCGTGAGCCTCGACGGCGCGGCCGTGGCCAACGGCCAGCGGCTCAGGGGCCTGCTCGGGATCTATCCCGACGGCCAGACCGTGCCCGTCGTGGTGCGGCGGGGCGACGGCGAAGTCCGGCTCGAGGTGACGCTTACCGCGCCCGCGCGGGCGAAGCTCGGCCTCGATCTCGTCCGCGCCCGCGGCAGCGACCTCGCACCGCGGGTGGAGCAGGTCGCCGAGGGCTCGGCCGCCGCGGCCGCCGGGCTCGAGGCCGGCGACGAGATCGTGGCATGGGCCGGTCAGCGGCTCGAGTTTTCGAGTCGCGACGAACGCCGCGCCTTCGACCGGATGCTGAAAACGAGTGTCAATGTCGGTGACATCGTGCTCGTGAAGGTGCGTCGCGGCGGCAGCGCCGAGGATGGCGGCGAGATCGAACTCCGCCTGGTCGCGAAGTGATCGCCTTTCCCGCGGACGTCGCGGGATCGTCGCGATCGAATGCGCCGCTGCCGGGCGACCTCGTGGTCGGTCCGGCCCGCCGCGGCATGTCCACGACGACCGACAGGGAGCCAGACCAGTGAGTTTCCGCACAACGCTCGACAAGGAAGTAGCCGCCGGCCTCAACGAACAGATCAAGCACGAGGCCTCCGCCGCCGTCATCTACTTTTCGCTGGCGTCCTGGGCGAGCGTCCGAGGGCTGACAGGCATGGCAGACTGGTTTCGCGCCGAGGCCCAGGGCGAACTCGCCCACACGTCGCAGGTTGTCGACTATCTCAACGACCGCGACTGTCAGGCCCGCTTCGCGACGATCGAGGCGCCTGCCTACGATTGGGCCAATCCGGTGGAGGCGTTCGAGATGATCCGGTCGCAGGAGCACACGCTCCCGAGGCGGTTCAACCACCTGATCGGGATGGCCGTTAAGTACAACGACCAGGGGGCCCGGAGTTTCGTGCACCAGTTCGCCCCGCAGCAGATCCACGACACGGCCGAGGCCGATGACCTGCACGATCGCCTGCAACTCGTGGGCGGCGACGGTCACGGGCTGATCCTGGTCGACCAGGAGCTTGGGCGGAAGGCGGCGGCCGGGGCCTGACCCAGGCCGACCGCACGATTTGCGGGGCAAACTCGGCTGGCCCGCGGGGGTCTACGTCGTCATGATTCCGCCCCCGCCGTCGCTGGGACGGCGGGGTCGGCCCCTCGGGCGTCCCCGCCATGTCCCGTCTGCTTCCGTTTCCGCTGGGCATCTCCGCGATCGCCGTCCACGAGCCTGCCTGGCATCTCGACAACGGCTGGTTCGGCGACACGATGCCGCGGAAGTTTTCCCGCCACACCGGCATCCAGTCTCGCGGCGTCTCGCTCGTCGACGAGACGACGATGGCTCTGGCGGCCGTCCGCCGCCTGCAGCGGGAGACGGGTTGCCACCTCGCGGACTGTCGCGGGTTGATGTTCGTCTCCCCATCGTTCATTCCGCCCGCGGTCGCCCGTCGCGTGCTCGACCCGGTCACCGCGGCGGCCGAACGGCCTTCGGTTGCGGCCCGGAGGCTGGCCAACGCGCTCGGGCTCACGGCGAGCCGCACGGTGGGCATCAACTGGTTCTGCTGCGGCTTCAGCCGGGCGGTCGAGCTCGTCCAGCAGCGCTGGGCGCCGCGGCTGGGCCTGCGGCGGGGCGAGTACGTGATCGTGGTGGTGGCCACGCGGATCAGCCGGATCACCGACTACGGCTGCGGGCAGACGGGGGGCCTGTTCGGCGACATGGCCTCCGCCACGCTCCTCACGACACCGGCCAACCGCCGCCATCCCATCCATTTCGAGATCGTCTATGCCGCGGCGGAGCGGCGGCCGGCGGAGCGGCCGGCCTTCGACTTCCACCTCCGTCGCGACGTGCCGGTGCCGTCGCCCCGCGGCGGCCGGATCGTGGCCGACGAGCGGCTCGTCTACTCGCTCGACGGGATGGCGATCGCCGAACTCGCGCCCCGAGCGATGGCAGCGGCCACCACCTCGTCGTTGGCCACGGCGGGGATCGCGGCCGGCGACGTCGACTTCGTCGTGCCCCATCAGGCCGGCACCGGTATCGTGCGGTTCACCGGCATGCAACTCGACGCGCTCGGAATCCGAGCCGAGCTCGTCAACGGCCTGGTGGCCCGCACGGGCAACACGAGCGCCTGCTCGGTCCCCCACGCGCTGAAGGAGACTTGGCCGCGACTGCGAGGCCTGGTCGCCTGCCCGACGGCGGCCGTCGGTAGTCCCGGCCGGGCGGAAGTGCTGCAGGGCTGCGTGCTGCTCCGGGCCACGCCCCATCACGAGCGGCGGGCCGGCGCGGCGGCCTAATCCGGATGCCACACGATCCGCAGGCGTCGGGCCGGCCCGGCCCGCCTGAGCCCGGCCCCGGCATGGTACGGTGACGGCCGCCATGACGACGCCGGCCCTCCTCGCCGCCCTTCGTGCCCTCGCCGACCGCCTGGAGGGGGACCTGCGACTCGACGACCTGGCGCGGTCGAGCTATGCGACCGACGCCTCGGAGTATCAAGAGCGGCCGTTGGCGGTGGCGCTGCCCCGCAGCGAGTCCGACGTCCACGCGATCATCCGTTTCGCGGCGGCACACCGTGTGCCGCTCGTGCCGCGGGGGGCGGGCACGTCACTCGCGGGGCAGGTGGTCGGCAGCGGGATCATCGTCGACATGGGCCGGCACCTCGATCGCATCGTGGCGGTCGATGTCGCGCGGCGCAGAGTCCGCGTGCAGCCGGGCGTGGTCCGCAACGAACTCAACCGCGTGCTCGCACCGCACGGGCTGGTCTTTGCGCCCGAGACCTCGACGGCGGCCTGGGCGATGATCGGTGGCATGGTGGGCAACAACTCCTGCGGGTCCAACTCTATCGCCTGGGGAACCACCCGCGACCACCTTCTCTCGGCCCGCGGGTTTCTCGCCGACGGCAGCGAGGCCGCCTTCGGACCGCTCGGGCCGGCCGAGTTCGCGGCCAAGTGCGCCGGTCCCGCGTCGCTCGAGACGAGCGTCTACCGCGCCGTCCACGAGATGCTCGGCGACGGGGCGACCCGCCGGCTGGTACGGGCGTCGTTCCCGCGACCGGAGGTGACCCGCCGCAACACCGGCTACGCGCTCGACGCGCTCATGGATGCCGCCCCGCTCGATCCCGCGAGCGAGCGGCCCTTCAACTTCTGCCGGCTCCTGGCCGGTTCCGAGGGGACGCTGTTTTTCGGCGTGGAGTACGAACTCGGGCTGATCCCGCTGCCGCCGCCGGGGGCGCTGCTGTGCGTGCACTGCGGCAGCGTGGACGAGGCGTTGCGGGCCACGCTGGTCGTGATGCGACCCGACCGTCCGGCCGACGCGCGGGCCACGGCCTGCGAGCTGATCGACGACAAGATCCTCCGCTGCACGAAGGACAACCTTGAGCAGGCCCGCAACCGCGCGTTCGTGGTGGGTGATCCCGGGGCCGTCCTGGTGGTCGAGATGCGGGCCGCCGACCAGGCGGCGGTCGTGACGCGGCTCCGCGGCCTGGAGGCCGAGTTGCGCGAGGCCGGGCTCGGCTACGCCTACCCGCTGCTGACCGGGGCCGACACTGGCAAGGTCTGGGAGATCCGCCGCGCGGGCCAGGGGTTGATCAACAACCTGGCTGGCGACGCGCGCCCCCGCGAGATCGTCGAGGACACCGCCGTGGCCGTGGCCGACCTGTCCGCCTACGTCGCCGAGTTCGACCGGCTGCTGGCGGAGCGGTACGGCATCGACTGCGTCCATTACGCGCACGCCGGCGACGGTGAACTGCACCTCCGGCCGCTGTTCGACCTCCGTTCGCCGGCCGGCCTGAAGATGTTTCGCGACGTGGCCAGCGACGTCGCGGCCCTCGTCAAGAAGTACCGCGGCAGCCTCTCCGGCGAGCACGGCGACGGCCGGCTGCGGGGCGAGTTCATCCGCGGGATGGTGGGGGAAGAATGCTACGACCTGTTCCGCCGCGTGAAGCGGGCGTTCGATCCCGCCGGTATCTTCAATCCGGGCAAGATCGTCGACGCGCCGCGGATGGACACGTCGCTCCGCATCCTGCCCGGCGAGCCGGCGCCACGGCACGAGACGGTGTTCCGGTTCGCCGCGGTCGGCGGCGTGTTGCGGGCGGCCGAGCGATGTACCGGCGTCGGCCAGTGTCGCAAGCCGGCGGCGGCCGGCGGCACCATGTGCCCGAGTTACATGGCGACGCTCGACGAGGAGCACACCACCCGGGCCCGGGCCAACCTGCTGCGGCAGGCGCTCTCCGACCCGACGGCAGCCGACCCGTGGGGCCGACCGGAGCTCGCGGCCGTGATGGATCTCTGCCTGTCGTGCAAGGCCTGCAAGAGCGAGTGCCCCTCGAACGTCGACATGGCCAGGCTGAAGGCGGAGTGGGAGCAGCATCGGCACGACCGACTGGGTGTGCCCTGGCGCAGCCGCCTGATCGCGGCCACGGCCGCAACGCTGCGACGGGCGGCCCGGGTGCGGCCGCTCTACAACCTGGCCGTCTCCACGCCCGGCATCGCCGGCCTGGTGAAGCGGGCGCTGGGCTTCGCCCCGCGCCGCTCGTTGCCGACGCTGCCGGCGACGACGCTGCGGGACTGGTGGCGGCGACGCGGCGGCGGCCGCGGGCCCGGCCGGCTCGGCCGCGTGCACCTGTTCGCCGACGAGTTCACCGACACGCTCGACGCCGACGTCGGCATCAAGGCGGTCGAGTTGCTCGAACGGCTCGGCTGGGAGGTGGTGATCCCGCCGCACGTCGACAGCGGCCGGGCCCAACTCTCGCAGGGCCTCGTACGCGAGGCCCGCGACCTCGCCGCTCGGAACGTGGAGCTGCTGGCGGATCTCGTCACCGCGGAGGCGCCGCTGGTGGGCATCGAGCCGTCGGCGATCCTCTCCTTCCGGGACGAGTATCCAGACCTGGTGCCCGAGTCGCTCGCGCCGCGGGCGCGCGCGCTCGCCGGCAACACGCTGCTGCTCGACGAGTTTCTTGCCGGCCAGGCCGCCGCCGGCCGGATCGGTGTGCAGGCCTTCACCGACCGGCCACGGCGGGTGCTCGTGCACGGCCACTGCCACCAGAAGGCGCTCTCGTCGCTCGACCACACCGTGCGGGCGGTCTCCCTGCCGCGGCATTACGAGGTCGAGGTCATCCCCAGCGGCTGCTGCGGCATGGCCGGGGCGTTCGGCTACGAGCGCGAGCACTATGCTGTCTCGATGAAGATCGGCGGGCTGGTGCTCTTTCCGGCAGTGCGGGCCGCGGCGGCCGACACGATCCTGGCGGCCCCGGGCACGAGTTGCCGCCACCAGATCGCCGACGGCACCGGCCGGCGGGCCCTGCATACCGCCGAGATATTGCATGCGGCGCTCGCCTGAACCGGATCGCGGAGCAGCGCCCGACGCTGCGGCGGCTCAGCGGGGCGCTGGGACAGCCGGGGCCGAGAAGCCGCCCCCCTCCACCCGCAGTTCGAGCGCCGCCAGTGCGGCGGCCGAAAACGGCGCTGGCGGCCCGCCGTCGAGCACGAGCTCGAAGTCTCCCGCGTCAGGAAGCCCCACCACCCGCAGCTCGATCGTGCGGGGCGCGTCGTAGGGCATCGCGAGCGCGGCCAACTGGTCGACCAGGTCGATCCGCACCACGCGGCCCTCGCGCCGGGCGGCCCGCACGCCCACCCCGTCGACGCCGACGGTGATATCACGGGCCAGGTCGACGTAGGCACCACCCAACTGTGCGAGCACGTGCGCCGCGCCCGCCAGGCCGCCGACGGCGCCCCAGCTGGGCCCGGAACTCAAGGGCCGCTGGGGAAAGCCCTCGTGGTCGACGTTCTCCGGCCCCAGCCCCTCGGGAAAGTCGGTGTGGACGTAGATGCCGTTGGCCCGGTGGCGGGGATGGTTGACGAGCGTCAGGGACGAGCGGGCCGCGGCCACCCCGCGCTCCACCAGATCCTGCCGGCCCGTCAGCAGTCCGATCCGCACCAGTGGTTCGGCGAAGCGGTGGGCCCGCTGGTCGAGCCAGTCGGCGTCGCCGAGCTGCGACGTGATGCCGCCGAAGGGATGGGCGGTGATCACGAAGTGGGGCGCCCAGACCGCCTGGAAGAGTGAGGCGAAGTCGGCCGTCGCCTCGGCCGCGTCGAGGTAGTGACGCGCGCCGGTGGCCTCGTGTAGCGCAAGAAACCCTTGGAGCGCCCAGGAGATCGACATCGTGTTGCATGGTCCCTGGCCGGTGCGGGCGTCGTGGAAGGTCTCGGGCTTGATGGCGCAGGAATAGAAGGCCTCGAAATCGGCCCACCGCTGCCGGGGCAGCACCTCGGTCTCGAGGAAGGCCGCCGCCCGCCGGGCCGCCTCCAGGTAGCGCGGCTCACCCGTCGCGAGGTGGAGTTCGGCCAGCACCCAGGCGTGCGCCCCACCGTCGGCATTCCACGCCAGGCTGGGCAGTGGTCGCAGGTCGGCCGTGAACCAGCCGGGCACGCGGCCGTCGGGTAGCATCGCCGCGATCAGGAAGTCGCCGTAGCGACGGACGTAGTCGACGATTCGTGGATCGTCCCGGCAGGTCCGCCGGTACGTCATCAGGTATCCCGCGGTCACGCTGGCGGCGGCCGTCTGGTAGGCGGCCTGCCCGCTGTCCCAGTCCCAGAAGGCCCGCGCCGCGGTCGGGTCGTAGCCCTCGAGCGGCGGGTTCCAGAGGCCGCGGAGCCAGCGCTGCCCGCGAAGATCGTAGATGGCCGGGAACAGGCCGCGGTCCTGCGGCGCGGCCAGCGCGAGGGCGATCATCCGCTCGGCTTTCTCGCCCAGTTCGGCGGCCAGCGGCCCGCCCCGGTCCAGCCGGCGGCTCCAGGCGAACAGGCCGGTCGCGTCGCAGGCGTTGTTCCACCATGCCAGGTTGACGACGAAGTTCTCCCACTGCGGGGCGTGCAGCCGCAGGCCGCCCACCGCCTGGCCGTCGAGTTCCCAGGCCTGCCAGACCCGTCGGTCGGGGCGATCGGGCAGCTGCCGGTGGGCGAGCCGCGTGCCGGCCACGTCGTAGCCCTGGTAGGCGAAGTGGGCCGGATAGCAGGCCTCGGCATAGGCGGCAAACGGCATCGCCTGGGGCCGCGGCTTCGCGAAGTTTGGCCGTCCGTAGCGGCGCCAGAGATGCCGCGCGGCCAGTTGGTACCCGCGGTGCTGCGGCGCGTCGGCGGCCAGGAGCAGGTCCATGCCGATCCGCACGTCCCCCTGCGACAACGTCCGCACCATCGTGCGGCCGGCGCTCGGGTGATGGAACCAGACATGCTGGTGCACGACGTAGTCCATCATGCCGTAGGACAGCACCGGCGCGACGCCCCGCTCCGGCCGCACCTCGACATCGAGGGCGGTGGGCATCGAGACCTGCGTCTCGTCGACCGGCACGGGAAAGGAGTTGGAATCGGGGTGCCGCCGCGACCCCGGGCCGCGGACGACGTGGCCTTCGACGATGTCGAGGTCAGGCATGAGTCCCACGAACAGGCCGTTCTGCTGCAGGCAGGCCGCGGGCGAGAAGAAGGACCGATCGCCGATCACCGCCTCGTTGGTCGGTTCGTAGGCCGGGGCGTGGCTGACGTCCGGCGGTCCCTGCCACGCCATCACGAACGGCAGCAGCAGGTATTCCAGTCGTGGTGCCTCTCCGGCGAGCGTGGCCCGTACTTCGACGTGCGCGAGTTGCTCCCCCCGCCGCACGGTGATTGACTGCTCGATCCGCGCCGCGTCGGTCGCGCCCGCCAGGACGGTGACGGCGGCCTCGTCGTCCCCCGCCACCCGGTCGATCCGCCCGAGGCACTCGGTCACCAGGATGCGGTGGGCCGGATCGATGGCGGTGTCGTAGAGCGGGGCGATCGGCTGCGGGCCGCCGCGGGGGCGCCAGCCCGCGGCCAGCGGCACCCAGGCGTCGCCGCGGGCGGCGAGATACTCCTGCCGCAGGCCGGCGTCGTCGCGCGCGACGCGGACCTTGACCAGCCCGTTGTCGACCTCCACGAAGCCCTCTCCGGAAACCACGCGAACTGGCGGCGTGGCGGCCGCGACCAGGGCCGGCAGCAGCGTCGTCACGGCGAGGCCGACGGCCGGGGCGATGCGGCGGAGGACTCCTGAACGCATGGCAGGTTCCGGGCGGGCTAACGGTCGGGCGCGGCGAGATCGACCGTCACGCTGGCGGAGAAACAGAGGGGTCGGTCGGCCCGCGTCGCCAGACACTCCCAGAGCGTCTTGATCGTCCGCGGCGGCGTGCCCTCGAAGAGCGTGCGGTCGCCCATCTCGATCCGGATCGGCATGTCGAGATCGAGCATCCGGTCGTCGAGTCGGACGATCAGCCGCGGCACGTTCGCCGCCGCCTCGACCACGATTCGCTGCCCGTCACGGCGGACCACCACGAGGCTGTCGGGGCGGGCCTGACCGGCGGGCACGGCCAGCCAATACGACCGCTCGTGCGTCCGCCCCGTTTGCTTCCAGACGACGCGGTCGGCAACGGGGGTGCGTCGCCGCTCGGCCATCCAGGGCACCGCCGCGGCATCGGCACGGTCCATCCAGTGCCCCTTGCCCGCGTGGATCCTCACGAAGCTCAGGTAGCCTCCGGGATCGACGGCGTGCAGCGTGGCGAGCGTCTCTCCGTACGCGCGGCCCACGCGGTTGCGGTCGTAGGCGGCGTCATCGGCGCCGACCTGCAGCGCGAAGGGCACGTTGCGGAGCGACAGTGGCGACACGCCATTGGGATGGCCGGCCATCATCGCGGCGGCCGCCCAGTAGTCGGCCATGCGGGGGGCCAGTTGATAGACGCCGTCGCCGCCGGCCGAGTAGCCCAGCAGGAAGACACGGTCGGGATCGACGTCCTCGAAAAGCACGCAGTTCTCGATCAGTCGCTGGAACAGCCCGTCGATGTGGGCCTCGTGCCAGAGGTTCCAGGTGTTGGTCGGCGCGCGGGGCGCGAGGTAGACGCCCTCGGGCACCCGGTAGAGCCGCTGCTGGTTCTCCCATTGCTGGTCGTTAACCTGGGGCGGGGCCTCGCCGCCGCCGTGCAGGGAGATCCAGAGACTCCGTCCACCGGCCGGCTTGTCGCCGTGCACCGAGAAGACGAAGGGCATCCGCAGGTCCCCGTCCTGGAGCCGCCGGGCGTCGTGCTCGGCCTTCCGCTCGGACCTTAGCCGCGCCGCGCGGTAGGTCCACAGCGCGGCCCGGGCCGACTCGGCGTCGGCCCGGGTGAGCGGCACCGTGGCGAAGGTGGCTGTCGCGATGTCGGTGGCCCCGGGGTCGGCCACCGTCACGAATCGTTCGAGGTCCACGACCGCATCGGCCGACGCGGCGGCGTCGGGCCGCCTGCCGGCCGCCGGCGGGGCGTGGGCCGGCAGCGCGTACCGCGTGGTCACGTTCACCGCGGGCACCGAGGTGTCGGCGGCCGCCCAGACCAGCGGAAAGTGCTGGCCCGTGGGGGCGAAACTGGCCGCGTAGATCGCGTGTTCGGGCGAGTCGGCCAGCGCCCGTGCGGCCTCGCCCACGAACCAGGCCCTGTTCAGACCCCGGTCGTCGGCCTCGCAGGCCCCGGTGAACTGCCAGTCCTGATCCCAGATCTCGACCCAGGTATGGTTGCCCCGCTTGTTCGACCAGAGCGGCGTCCCGACCACGCGGGCCGGGATGCCCATCGACCGGCAGGCGTCGACCAGCACGATCGAGAGCCCGGTGCACGAGGCCTTGCCCGCGGCGATCGACTCCAGTGGCCCCTGGTTGGCGGCCCGTCGCGTAGTCGAGTACGCAAGCGAGAACTTCGTGAACAGCTCGCGGTTCAGACGCTGCGCGGCCGCGGCGGGCGTGCGGTGGTCTTTCACGATCGGCAGGCAGGCCGCGAAGAACGTCCGCCGCCAGTCGTCCCGCGGTTCGTCGAGGTTGGCGTAGGGCAAGACGTCGTTGAAAAACAGCGGCTCAGGGATCGCGTCGCCCCAGGGCAGCTCCCGCCGCGCCTGCCAGGCCAGTCGGGAGTTCTCGAGGAGGTACGCGGCCGACAGGCTCTCGAGGTCGCGACGGGGCATGTGCGTGATCAGGAACTCGAGGCCACGCCGCTGGTCGTCGTCGGGTGCCGATGCCAGGGCCCGCTCGAGTTCCGCGCGGTTGTCGCCCGCCTCGGCCAGCCGCGCTCGTGCCGCGGCCCGCAGGTCGGGTCGGGCCGCCGGGTCTGCCGCCACGGTCGCCGTGGCCACGGGCATCACGGCCACGAGCCAGGCGACGGCCGCCGCGTGCCAAGCGGCTACGCCGCGCGGAGTCTGCAGGCCGGCTGCCATCCTTCACACCCCATCGTCGACCGGCCCGGTGCGGCGACCGTGTCCCGCGAAAGCCGGCCGCGGGCGACGCGAATGCTTCAAGAGTGTCCCGCTCCGACGTCCCGTGTCAACCACCGACGGGGCTGTTTCCGGCCCCGGGGGCGGGCGGGTAGAATCTGGGGAATTCCCTCCGGATCGATTTCCCTTCCGTTCAGGAGCAGCACACGCATGGCGGCCACGAAGAAGACCTCGCGACGGACGTTCCTTGGCACCTCGGCGGCATTCGGTGCGGCCGCTGGGGGCGTTCCCTCCTTCGCCTGGACGCAGGCCGCCTTCGCGAATCGGGCCGCCAACGACCGGCCGCGGATCGGCTGCATCGGGGTGGGCAGCATGGGCACCGGCGACGCCCGCGACCACGCCCGTTTCGGTGACGTGCTCGCCGTCTGTGACGTCGACAGCCGGCATGCGGACCAGGCGCGCAACGACGGCGGCATCGGCAAGGGGAAGGCCGACGCCTACAGCGACTACCGCAAACTGCTCGAGCGGTCCGACATTGACGTGGTGAGCGTGGTCACGCCCGATCATTGGCACGTCAAGATCGCGATCGAGGCGCTCCAGGCCGGCAAGCACGTCTTCTGCCAGAAGCCGCTCACGCTCACGATCGAGGAGAACAAGCTGATCCGGGCGGCCTGTGAGAAGCACCCCACGCTGCGGTTCGTCATCGGGACCCAGCAGCGCAGCGACAAGGACCGCTTCCTGCGGGCCGTCAACATGGTCCACAAGAACCTGCTCGGTCCTATCAAGAAGGTGACGGTGGGCATCAACGGCAGCCCAACCGGCGGTCCGTTCCCGGTGGCCCAGCCGCCCAAAGAACTCGACTGGGAGATGTGGCTCGGCCAGGCCCCGAAGGTCGACTTTCGGGAGAAGCGGTGCCACTACGAGTTCCGCTGGTGGTACGAGTATTCGGGGGGCAAGTTCACCGACTGGGGCGCTCACCACGTCGACATCGCCCTGTGGGCGCTTCGCCAGGACGAGAAGGGCAAGGGCCCCGTCACGATCGACGGCACGGACGCGAAGCACCCGGTCCCCTTCAAGGACGGCTTTCCGGAGCGGGACGACTTCTACAACACCTCGCACGACTTCGCGATCAACTGCACGTTCCCCAACGGCACGCTGATGGTGATCACCAGCCGCGGCGACAACGGCATCTTGTTCGAGGGGGAGAAGGGCAACCTGTTCGTCAACCGCGGCAAGATCTCGGGCAAGCCGATCGAGGAGCACTGGGACAAGGACCAATACACCGACGCCGACGTGATGGCCCTCTACAAGGGCAAGCCCTACGAGGGACACAAGGAAAACTTCTATCGCTGCATCCGCGACGGCGGGCTGCCCGTCTCGGACGCCTTCAGCCACCTGATCACGATGAACTCCTGCCACCTGGCCGCGATCGCCGCCCGGTTGGGCCGGACGATCACCTGGGATCCGGCGACCGAGACGATCAAGGGCGACGAGCAGGCGCAGTCCATGACGGCCCGCACGCCCCGCCGCGGCTTCGAGATTCCGCGGGCCTGACGGGTCGGCGGGGCTCGGTCGTGGACGGCGGGCAGGCGATGCGGAAGACTCCTGGCCAGGAGGCGCCCGTCATGAGGTCCATGGACCGCCCGCTCCGCACTGCCATCGTCGGGCTCGGCTTCGGTGCCGAGTTCATCCCCTCCACCAGCGGCATCCGCTAGGCAGGCTCGTGGCCGTCTGTCAGCGGTCCCGGGACAAGCTCGATGCCATGGCCGACGCCTACGGGGTCGAGCAGCGTTATACGGATCACACTGGATCCGCAGGCGTGCCCCCAGCGGATGCGGCAGATTGACCGGATATCCTGCCGGCGGAGCGTGCCGTGACTCCGAATGGCCCCGGCGACAAGTGCCTGCTCGTCGGCGGA
>VGYP01000013.1 GCA_016872955.1 Planctomycetota bacterium | reverse complement strand
CCTGGCAACGGCCCCGCACCAAGCCAGCCACCGGCCGGCGGACGGAGCACGGGCCCATGCTCCGTCCCGCGGCCGGTCGGGGGCCCCCGGTGGCCACCGGTCACGACGACGCCCCGCGGCACGAGCCACTCGATCTGCCCACGGTGCTCGGCCGGCGCTGCATCGGCGTGCAGGGCGACGTGCACGATCCCGGTGAGCAGGCAGGCCAGGTCGACGACCAGCCAGTCAGGACCGTGGCCCCCGAGGTGGACCACGCGATCCCCACGCGAGAGCCCGCTCGATTCCAGGTCGTCCGCGGCCCGCAGGGCCGCTGCCGCGAGTTCCGCCCAGGACCAGCTGCCGGTCAGGCCATCCTGGCCGGTGACCACCACGGCCAACTGGTCGGGCGTGGCCGCGACCCGTGCGGCGAGCAGGCCGACCAGCGACGCGACGGCCGCCGGTGCTGACGCGGTGTGGGCGGGACTCGATTCACAGGCCGGCGACGGGTGCATGGCACGCTACTCCAGCCGCTCGAACAACAGGGCGATTCCCTGGCCCAGGCCGATGCACATCGCCGCCAGCCCGAGACGCCCCCCGGAATCCCGCAGCGTGTGGAGCAGCGTGGTCGAGATCCTCGCACCACTGGCCCCGAGGGGATGGCCGATCGCCAGCGAGCCGCCGCGGACATTCACGCGGGCCGGATCGAGCCCGAGTTCACCGATGCAGTAGATCGCCTGCGCGGCGAAAGCCTCGTTGAGCTCGATCAGATCGATGTCGCACGGCCTGATCCCGGCCGCGGCCGGACGCGCCAGCAGCTTGTGCACGGCGGCGATCGGCCCGGTCCCCATGGCCGCCGGCGGCACGCCCACCACCGCGGTCGCCACCACCCTGGCCAGCGGCGCGAGTCCTTGCCGCACTGCCTCGGCCCACGACATCACCACCAGCGCCGCCGCCCCGTCGCTGATCGGCGCGCTGGTCGCGGCCGTCACCGTGCCGAACCGCGGCAGGAAGGCCGGCTCGAGGGCGGCCATCGCCTCGAGAGTCGTGTCGGGACGGATCGACTGGTCGGTCCAGGCCTCAACGACGGCGCCCTGCTCGTCGTGACCCAGCACGGGCACGATCTCGTCCTCGAACAGGCCGGCCGCGGTCGCCGCCGCCGCCCGCCGATGGCTCTCGACCGCGTACTCCTCCTGTTGCCTCCGCGTGATGCCGTGTGTCGCTGCCAACTGCTCGGCCGTCAGCCCCATCGAGAGCACACCCCGGCTGGAACGGGCGACCGCACGAGGATGGAAGTCGATCGCCGACTCCATCGGCAGATGGAGCATGTGCTCCACGCCACCGACCACCTGGACATCGGCCGCCCCCGCGGTGATGGCGTGGCAGGCCCGGGCCAACGCCTCCAGCGACGAGCCGCAGAGCCGATTGACCGTCGTGGCGGCGGCGGCCAGCGGCAGGCCGGCCATCAACCCCACCGCACGCGCTACGTTGCCACCCAACTCGCCACGCTGTTGCGTCGCGCCGAGGATGACGTCCTCGATCGAGTCGGGGTCGACACCGCTGCGGTCGACGGCCGCCCGCACCACGGCGGCGGCGAGCTCGTCGCCGCGGACATGGCGGAAGATTCCCTTCTCGGCGTGGCCGCGGCCGATCGCCGTCCGGCAGCCGGTCACCACTACCGGCGTCGTGGCTGGATCGGCGGGGGCTGGTGCTGGCATGGCGAAGGAGACCCCCGGCTGTGCGGCCTGTGTCAGGCGGTGAATCGTTCATCGCCCCGGGCGATGGCGAGCAACCGCTTGGTGGGTCGCATCCGCGAGCCCAGCTCGGTGAGCGGCGCCAAGCGGTGGACGATCTCGGCAGCGCCGATCGCATCGGCCCAGGCGAGCAGGCCGCCCCGGAACGGCGGGAAGCCTAGGGCATGGATCACCGCCAGGTCGACGTCGCGGCTGTCGCGAACGAGGCCCTCGTCGAGCACCCGCAGTGCTTCGAGCAGCATCGGCAGGAACAGGCGATCGGCGATCGTGCCGTTGGACATCTGGCGGGGTGGCAGCTGGTAGCGGGCCACGATGCGGGTCGCCTCGTCGTCACTGCCCAGCAGCCTGGCCTTCGGTCCCGTGCCCTGGAAGCGGTAGAACCCCGCGCCGCTCTTGCGACCGAGGCGGCCGGCCTTCACGAACGCCGGAATCAGCGGCGAGGCCTCGATCCGGTCGCCGTAGGCCGCCGACAGCACGAGGCCGGCGTAAAAGGCGGTATCGAGACCGATCATGTCGTAGAGCTCGAGGGGTCCCATCGGCATGCCGAACTCGCGGGCCACGCCGTCGATCCGCGCCGGCTCGACGCCCTCCCGGACCATCTCGACCGCCTCGTGCAGGTAGGGCATCAGGATGCGGTTCACCAGGAAGCCCGGGCTGTCGCGAACCACGACCGGACACTTGCCGAGCCGCTTGGCGTGGGCCACGACCGTGGCCACCGTGGCCTCGCTCGTGGCAGGACCACGGATCACCTCGACGAGCACCATACGCCGGACCGGATTGAAGAAGTGCATGCCGCAGAACCGCCCGGGGTCGCGGAGCGCTTCGGCCAGCTTCGCGATCGGATTGGTCGAGGTGTTGGTGGCGATCACCGCCTCCTCGCCGACAGCCCGCTCGATGTCGGCCAGCACCTGCTGTTTGAGATCGGTCCGCTCGAGCACGCTCTCGACGATCAGGTCGCTGCCGGCCAACGCCGCCAGGCCGGTGGCGGTCCGCAGGCGGCCGGCGAGGCCAGCCGCCATCACG
This sequence comes from Planctomycetota bacterium, assembly GCA_016872955.1. Classification (GTDB taxonomy): domain Bacteria; phylum Planctomycetota; class Planctomycetia; order Pirellulales; family UBA1268; genus QWPN01. The sequence continues at coordinate 18,880 of VGYP01000013.1, read as the reverse complement.
GTATCGCTCCGCTTCGTGCCCCGGTCCCAGGCGGCCTCGTCGAGGATGCCGGGCACGGCGGCGGCCAGCGCCGCCGGATTCGAATCGATCAGTGACACGGTCAACTCCGCCCGCAGGTGGCTGGCGGCGATGCCGGCCCCCATGATGCCCGCGCCTACGACGGCCGGGGCGGAGACGACGCGGGGGACGACCCCCGCGTCGTCTCCCGTCCCCGGATCGCGACGATTCCGCTCACCGATCCGAAAAACCCGCACCAGGCTGGCGGCCACCGGCGTCGCGGCCAGCGTCGCGAAGGCGGCCGACTCCAGGCGACCCGCTGCTGCGGCATCGACTTCGCAGCCGGCGAGGATCGTGGCCATGATCGCGGGCGGAGCCGGATACCGTCCCCGCGTGCGGCCGAGCATCACGGCGGCGGCCGTGGCCTCAAGAAACGTCCGCTCGTCGGCATCGAGCGGCCGTGGCTCCGCAAGCTGCCGCCTGCGGCGGGCGATCAGGTCGGTGGTCGACCGGATCTCGAGCAGCCGCCGGGCCGATTCGATCGCCACCGCGGGCGGCACGCAGGCATCGACGAGTCCCAGTCGCTCCGCGGCGGGCCCGGTGAGCGATTCTCCAGACGCGGCCAGTTCCACGGCCGGCCCGGGACCGATCAGCCGTGGCAGGCGGACGGTCCCTCCCCACCCAGGCATCAGCCCGAGCTTCACCTCGGGCAGCCCCAGCAGGGTGTGGGCCGCCGTCGTCGCCACCCGCAGGTCGCAGGCGAGCGCTAGTTCCAGCCCGCCGCCCAAGCAAACGCCGTCGATCACCGCCACGGTGGGCCACTCGGCCGACAGTCGGGCGAATATCTCCTTGCCGGCGTCGCAGAACCGTTCGATCTCGGCCGGGGGCGTCGTGGAGAGCCGCTCGAGGCGGTCGAGGTCTGCGCCGGCGAAGAACGACCCCTCCCGCGTCGACCGCAAAATCACGCCCCGCGGCCGCGGCCCGCGGGAAAGTTCGCGGCATGCCTCGGCCAGATCCTCGAGCACCTGGCCGGTGAGGACGTTGTGGCGGTGGTCCGGGTCGGCGAACGAAACCAGGGCGATCCCGTCGGCCGGCCGCTCGATCGCGAGGGTGGGAAGTTCCCGAGCGTTGGCGGACATGGCTGAAACCGCGGATTTCGCTTGCCTGGGGCCGGAAAACCGGTAGTGTATCGGCTGGTTGCGCCCGCCACAGGGCATCCATCGACAGGGAGGTCGCGGAGCCGAAGATGAACGCACAACACCGCCGCAGCGAGATGGCTATTGGTCCAGTTGCGGAGCGGGCAGCAACGCTGCCGCCCGCCGTCCTGGTCGTGGCCTGGTTGTCGCTGGTCGCCTTGGCCGTGGTCGGCCGCGCCTGGCAGCCAGCGGCCCACGTGACTCCGCTGGCCGCCGTCTCCCTCGCCGCCGGCGTGGTGTTTCCCTCCGTGGCGGTCGCGGCCAGTGTGCCGCTCGTCGCGTTAGCGCTGGGCAATCTCTTTCTGCCTGCCTACGGCAGCGTCACGATGGCGGTGGTCGTCTACGCCGCACTGGCCTGGCCGGTCGTGCTCGGCCGGCTCGGCCTGCTCGGCGGACCGGGCCGCGACACCCGCTGGCTGAACGTCCTGGCCGGAGCCCTCGCGGCTTCGCTGGTCTTCTTCTTCGCCACGAACATCACCTTCTGGCTCCTGACCGACACCTACCCGCGGTCACCGGCGGGGCTGCTGGCCTGCCTAGTCGCGGCTCTCCCCTTCCACCGCTGGATGCCCGTGGGCGATGTGGTCTGGAGCCTGCTGGTGTTCGGGTCCTTGGCGAGCATCGCCGTGACCGGTGACGCCCTGGCCGCACGTCGGCTTGTGTCCGCCCGGGTCCGCCGCGAGCCAGACCAGACGACAGCCGCTTGACTGTCGTCGTTCGGGGTCGAGAATGATTCTGTTGCGGGGCTGCTCCGGCCGTTCCGAAGACACCGCTGCGGGAATGGCGGAATTGGCAGACGCGCCAGGTTGAGGGCCTGGTGGTAGTAATACCGTGCAGGTTCAAGTCCTGTTTCCCGCATTCGATTCCCGCTCGGCGGAGTTCGTGGCATGAACGCCGCCCGTCCAAGCTCTCTGCGCTTCGGCCAGTGCGATGACTGATCCGTCCGAGGAAGGTTCCAAGCCGGGGCGGATCGCGATCGGCACGCAGCGGCCGGGCGTGGCGCCGCCGTCGCTCGCGCCCCGTTATCGCTACGTCGGACCGGCGGCTTCCGCGCCGGCCGATGCCGCCCTGCCTCCGCTGGAGCCGGCCGAGGGCGCAGCCACGGACGTGGATCGCTCGCCCCCGGCTGCCAGCGGACCGCCCCCGGCTCCCCCAACCTCGGTCCCAACGGCCTCGGTCCCAGTACCAGCCGCCTCACTGCCCCCGGCGCAGCCGGGGGCGGCCCAGCGGCCAGCCCGCGGCGGCCGCGGTCGCGACGCCGCGCGAAAGACTCCGTTCGAAGCCCCGCGGACTGGTCCGCGCGTGCCCGTGCCGAATCGCCGGGCGGGGCTAGACGACGAACTCGAAGCCGATTTTGCGGCGGCCGTCGAGGGTCTCGCCATCGACGAGCTGCTCGACTCACCGGCGGCCTTGCGGGCCGAAGTGCCGCTCGACCCGGGCGCTCGCATCACCGGCGTGGTGCTGGCGGTCGGAGCCGACACCGCCTTCATCGACCTGGGCGGCCGGCGGCAAGGCGCGATGAAACTTGCCGGCTTTCTCCAACGCGATCTCGAGATTCCCGCCGTCGGCCAGACGATCGACGTCAGCGTCGGGAGACGGAACCAGGAAGACGGGCTCTACGACGTCGCCCCCGCGAATCGAGCCGTCGCCGTCGAAGATTGGTCCCACCTCGAGGCCGGCCTGGTGGTCGAGGCGAGGGTGACCGCGGCCAACAAGGGAGGTCTGGAGTGCGACGTGGCCGGCCTGCGGGGCTTCATGCCCGCCAGCCTGGTGAGCCCATGGCGGGTCGAGAACCTCGAGGAGATGGTGGGCCAGACCCTGGAGAGTCTGGTCACCGAGATCGTGCCGGCCGCCCGTCGGCTGGTGCTCTCGCGTCGGGCCGTGATCGAGAAGCAGGCGTCCGAGGCCCGCACGAAGATGCTGGAGACGCTCGAACCGGGCACCGAACTCGACGGGATCGTCAGGTCCGTGCGCGACTTCGGCGCTTTCGTCGACATCGGCAACGGGGTCGAGGGCCTCGTGCACGTCAGCGAACTGTCATGGGATCGCGTCGCCAGTCCGGCGGACGTGCTCCAGACAGGGCAGCGGCTTCGCGTCGTGGTGAAGAAGGTCGACCGACAGACCGGCAAAATCGGCCTCTCGGCACGCGACCTCGTGGAGAGCCCCTGGAAGCGGGCGGCTGAGAAATATCACGTCGGCGCCACCGTCCGCGGCACGGTGAGCCGGATCGCGCAGTTTGGCGCCTTCGTGAGACTGGAGCCCGGCATCGAGGGGCTCGTGCACGTGTCCGAGGTGGCGACCCGGCGCATCCGGAGCGTGGCCGACGTCCTCAAGGAAGGGGAGCCGGTGGACTGCCGCGTGCTCTCGATCGACCCGGAGGGACAGAAACTCGCGCTCTCGATCAAGGCCTTAGCGCCCCCGCCGGCGGCAGGCTGGGCGGGCGGCGAGGCGACCGGCGCTAAGACTCGGAACGACGCCGACGCCGAGGTTGCAAGCGACGCCGAGCAGCCGGCATCTCGCAAGCCGCGGAAGACGCCACTCAAGGGCGGCCTGAGCAGCTCGTCCGACGGAGCGCGATTCGGCCTCACGTGGTGAGCCCGCTGGCGGCGACGCGGCAGGCGCCCCTGCTCGACCGGCACGGGTCGCGCAGGGCCTTCCTATACTCGACCAGATGCCCGTCCCTGCGATCATGCCCGTCCAACCCCCCGAACTGCTCGCCCCCGCCGGCGATCACGACTGCCTGAGGGCGGCGATCGAGAACGGCGCCGACGCCGTCTACTTCGGACTCGACGCGGGCTTCAACGCCCGTGCCCGGGCGGCCAACTTTCCTCTGGCCGAACTGCCGGCGGTGATGAACCTGCTGCACCGCCACGGCCTCAGGGGCTACGCCACGCTCAACACGCTTGTCTTCGAGGAGGAGCTGCCGGCCTTCACCGAGACGGTGCGCCGGGTGGCCGGCTCGGGGGTGGACGCCGTGCTCGTGCAGGACGTCGGCGGCGCGCTCATCGTTCGCGACGTGGCCCCGCGGCTGGCCATCCACGGCTCGACCCAGATGACGCTCACGAGCGCCGAGACGATCCGACTAGCGGAGGCGCTCAGTCTCGAACGGGTCGTCGTGGCCAGGGAACTCTCGATCGAGGAGATCCGGGCGATCCGCCACGAGACGACCATGCCGCTCGAGGTGTTCGTGCACGGCGCGCTCTGCGTCGCCTACTCCGGCCAGTGCCTGACGAGTGAGTCGCTCGGCGGACGCAGCGCCAATCGTGGTCAGTGCGCCCAGGCGTGCCGGCTGCCCTATGAGCTGGTCTGCGACGGCCTTGATGTCGACCTCGGTGACCGTCGCTACCTGCTGTCGCCTCGGGACCTCGCCGCCTACGCCCTGACTCCGGATCTGATCGCCGTCGGCGTGGCAGCCCTCAAGATCGAGGGCCGGCTGAAGACGGCCGAATACGTGGCCAACATCACGCGTCACTACCGCCACGCGATCGACGCCGCGGTGGCCGGCGAGGCCGCCGGCTTCACGCCCCGTGACGTCGAGGAGATGGAGCTCTCCTTCTCGCGGGGCTTCTCGCCGGGCTGGCTCCGCGGCTGCGACCACAAGCAGCTCGTGCCGGCGACGTCGAGCGCGAAGCGGGGAGTCCGTCTCGGCACGGTCGTGGAGATCCACCGCGGCCGGATCCTGGTGCGGTTGGCGGACGGCCTTGCCGGCGGCGTGAAGCGGGGCGACGGGGTGGCCTTCGACTGTGGCGCGACGGCGGACGACGCGGTGGGCGGCCGCGTCTACGAGGTCATCGTGGCGGGCTCGTCGCGAACCGACGCCGTCTGCGCCGGCGTGGTGGAACTCGGCTTCGCCCACGACTCGTTCGATCCCGCGCGGGTGCGTCCCGGCCAAGCGGTCTGGAAGACCGACGACCCGGAACTGACCGCACGGCTGCGCAGGTCGTTCGCCGGCGGCCCTCCGCGGCGGCGGCAGCCGATCGACCTGCACGTCGTCGCGGTGGTCGGAGCACCAGTCCGCGTCACGGCCACGCTCGCGTCGGGGGCCCGGACGGAGGTGGCCTCGGTCGAGCCGGCCCGTGCGGCGACGAAGCATCCGCTGGACGAGGCCGTGCTTCGCGACCAACTCGGTCGGCTGGGCGGCACGCCCTTCGCCGTGCGCGGGCTGACCACGAATCTCGCCGGCCAGTCGATGCTGCCCCTCAGCCTGCTCGGCCGGTTGCGCCGCGACCTGGTCGCGGCGCTCGAGGGTCTGCTCAAACGGCCACCCGAGTGGCCGCCGGCCGTGGTGACGACGGCGGTGCCGCGACCGGCGGCGGCCGCCGCCGAGCCGGCCGCCGCGCCGACGCTCCACGTGCTCGTCCGGTCGCTCGACCAGCTGACCGCCGCCCTGGAGCTCGGGGAACGGTCCCTGGTGGCCGAGTTTGCGGACATCCGGCTCTTCCGCGAGGCCGTCGTGGCCTGCCGGTCCGCCGGCGCGACGATCCAACTCGCCACGCCCCGTATCCAGAAGCCGGGGGAACTCGGCGTCTTCGCCGCGCTCGAGAAACACCGGCCCGACGGCGTGCTCGCCCGAAACTGGGCCGCGATCACCTTCTTCCGCGAGCGGGGCGTGCCCGTGGTGGCAGACTTCTCGCTCAATGTCGCCAACCGCCTGACGGCCGACTTCTTCCTGGCCGCTGGCTGCCGCCGGGTAACGGCCTCCTACGATCTCAATCGCGACCAGCTCGGGCCGCTGGTGGCAGCCGTGCCCGTCGGACGACTCGAGCTGGTGGTGCATCAGCACATGCCGATGTTCCACATGGAGCACTGCGTCTTCTGTGCGGTGCTTTCGCCGGGCACCGACAAGACCAACTGCGGCCGCCCCTGCGACGACCACGTCGTCACCCTGCGCGACCGGATCGGCATCGAGCATCCCCTGACGGCCGACGTCGGATGCCGCAACACCCTCTGGAGCGCCGTGCCGCAGAGCGCGGCCGAGGCCCTGCCGGTCCTGCGGGCCGCGGGCGGATGCCACTTCCGCATCGAGTTCCTCGCCGAGACGGCCGCCGAGATCGGCCGCGTCGTGCGGGCCTACCGTGACCTACTCGCGGGCCGGACGACCGGCCGCGATGTCTGGCGGACGCTCAAGGCGGTCAACCGCGTGGGCGTGACACGGGGCACGCTGGAGCCCCGCCGCGATCCCCTGGCCATCCTATAGCGGGTGACGCTGGCAGGCCGTCGCGGCCGCCCGGAGTCGTGCCGCCACCCCGTTCCCAGGCTCCGGGCGGCACCCGTCTCGCCCCTGCTTCAACTCGGCGGCCGAATCTGCCGATAATGCCGATTGTGCCAGGGTTGCACCGCGGGTGACGCGGGAGTGACGCCACGGGAGGACGGGAACAGGAGGCGACCATGATCGCGACGAAACTGCCGGCCGGCATCCGCAACGACATCACGCAGTGCATCGGTCGCACGCCGCTGGTCCGGCTTCGGCGGGTCACCGAGGGCTGCCTGGCCACCGTGGCGGGCAAGATCGAGAACATGAACCCGCTCTGGAGCGTCAAGGATCGGATCGCCTGTGCGATGATCGACGCCGCCGAGCGGGACGGACACCTCGGGCCCGACACGATCGTGATCGAGCCGACCAGTGGCAACACCGGCATCGGGCTGGCCTATGTCTGCGCGGCCCGCGGCTACCGGCTGCGTGTCACCATGCCCGAGAGCATGAGCCTGGAGCGGCGGCGCATGCTCAAGGCGCTCGGCGCCGAACTCGTGCTCACGCCGGCCGCCGAAGGGATGCCAGGTGCCGTGCGGCACGCCGAGGAGATCTCCGGATCCGGCAGTCAGTTCTTCATGCCGCAACAGTTCAAGAACCCAGCCAATCCCGAGGTGCACCGCCGCACCACCGCGGAGGAGATCTGGCAGGACACCGAGGGGCAGGTCGACGTCGTCGTCTGCGGCGTGGGCACCGGCGGGACGATCACCGGCGTGGGCGAGGTGCTCAAGGGCCGCAAGCCGGCGGTCAAGGTCGTGGCGGTCGAGCCTGCCAACAGTCCGGTGATCTCCCAGAAGCTGGCCGGGGAACCGATCAAGCCGGGACGTCACACGATCCAGGGAATCGGCGCCGGCTTCATCCCCGACATCCTCAACCTCGACGTGATCGACGAGGTGGTGAAGGTGGACGACGAAGACGCCATGGAGACCGCCCGGCAGATGGCCAAGCGGGAGGGCCTGATGTGCGGCATCAGCTGCGGGGCCGCCGCCTGGGCCGCCCTGCAGGTGGCCCGCCGCCCGGCACATGCCGGACAGCTCGTCGTCGTGGTGCTGCCAGACCTGGGCGAACGCTACCTCTCGACGCGGCTGTTTCCCGAGTAGCCGCAATCAGGGGCGATCGCCGAGCTCAAGGCGGATGCGTCGCGGCATGGCCAGCCGCGCCAACATGCCGAGCGCGTTCTTCGGCAGGCCGAGGAACTCCAGCCGCTCGAACCAGCCCGGGATCTCGGCGGCGATTTTTCCCACCCGTGTGCCCCGCAGGTCGAGGTGCCTCAGGTGGGCGAGGCCCTTGAGTTGGTGCAGGCCCTCGTCGGTGAGCGTACCGCCTGCCAGGTCGAGCGTAGCGAGATCCTTGAGCGAGTCGGTACGAAACCCCAGCAGGATGCAGAACACGTCGTCGGCCCGCTCGTTGGCGAGCCGCACGGTGACCAACTTGTCGGCCACGTGGCCGAAGTCGTCGCCGAACGACTTTCGCAACCAGTCGGTCTCCTCCATCTCCGCGCTGCCGCCGCGTTCGATCGTCTCGGTGACGACTTCCTGCTGCTGGGCATAGGCGTCGATCTTAGACGCCAGCCACTCGAGCTTGCTGGCCTTGAACTTCACGAAGTCGCTGGCGTCCTCGAAGGCCTGCTGGAGTCGCACGAACGCCTCCTGGCTGCCACCCCGGTCGGGGTGGGCCTCGCGGGCCCGCACGAGGTAGGCCTGTTTGACGTCATCGAGCGTGACCGGAGGTATGAGGCCGAGCACCACGAGACATTCGGGCCGTTGGCCGGCGGGCTGGGCGGACGGGGCAGGCTGGGACATGTGGCTGGAGCCTCGACAACGACCTGACGAAGGGACGCGAATCCTAGCAGACCGTGGAACGGGTCTGCTGGCGCAGAATGCGGCGTCCCGACGTCGCGCTGCCCTTGCCCCACAGCTCCGGATTCCCTATTCCCCGGCTCCAGGAGGGCCACCATGACCAACCGCAGCGGTATCGGCAGGAGATATGTCCGGGAGATGGTCGCCGCGGCGATCATCATCGCCTTCGCGGCTGTCTGGCGGTCCTGGACCGGGGGGCCGGCCGCCGATGCCAGGCCACCGGCCCCCGACGCCACACCCCCCGGCAGTCGCCCCGTGGCCTTGGTCAACGGCGCCGAGATCACGGCCGACCAACTGGCCGCCGAATGCCTGGCCCGGCACGGCGAGTCCGTCCTCGAGACCCTCGTCAATCGTGCCATCATCGAGCAGGCGTGCCGGCGGGCCGGCATCACGGTCACCCCGGCCGACGTGTCGGCCGAAATCGAGTCGATGGCAAAACGCTTCAACGTGCCTCACGACAAGTGGCTCACCCTGATCGAACAGGAACGTGGCATTTCGCCCGATCGTTACGCCGACGACATCGTCTGGCCGATGCTGGCACTCCGTGGCCTGGCCCGCGACTCCGGCGAACCGACCGAGGACGAGATCTGCCGGGCCTACGAGAACCGGTTCGGTCCGGCCGTGAAGGCCAGGATCATCGCCGCCCGCAGCCGGCCCGAGGCAGAGTCGTTGCGGACCAAGGCGGTCGCGGCGCCCGCCGACTTCGGCGGCCTAGCCCGCCAGTACTCGGTCGATGTCGGCAGCGCCAGCGCTAATGGCTGGGTTCAGCCGATCCGCCTGCACTCGGGCGACCCCGCCTTCGACGCCGCCGCCTTCAGACTGGAGCCGGGTGAAATCTCCCCGGTCGTGCAGGTTGCCGACCAGTTCATCGTGATCAAGTGTGAGGGCCGTCTGCCGGCCGCCGACGTGCCGCTGGAGAAGGCCCGGCCGCAGCTCGCCGCCGAGTTGCGGGAGGGCAAGAGCCGGCAGGCCGCGACCGACGTCTTCCGTCGCCTCCAGGAGGCGAGCCGGATCGAGAACGTCCTCAACGACCGCACCCGCGTCATGCCCGACGTGGCGGCGCTGGTCAACGGCGAGCCGATCAGCCTCGCGAAGGTCCGCGACACCGTGGTCACCCGCCACGGCCGCGAGGTGATCGAGATCCTCATCACCCGCACGCTCATCGGGCAGGCCCTGGCCCGGCAGCAGCAGGCGATCGTGCAGGCGGATCTCGACGCCGAGGTGGCCCGCGCCGCCCTCGCGATGGGCTTCAAGCGCGGTGACGGTACACCGGACGTCGAAGCCTGGCTCGCCCGGGTGGGTCACGAGGAGCGGATTCCCCTCCGCCACTACATGGAGGACGTAGTCTGGCCGAGCGTCGCCCTCAAGAAGCTCGTCGGCGGCGTGCCGGTGCTGAAGGAGGATCTCGACAAGGCCTTCGCCGCCACGTTCGGCCCCCGTGCCAAGTGCCGGATCATCGTGCTCGACAACCAGCGGCGGGCCCAGGAGGTCTGGCAGCTGGCCCGCACCAACCCGACCGCCGAGGCGATCGGCGCCCTCGCCGAAACCTACTCCGTCGATCCGACCTCGCGGGCCCTGCGCGGGGAAGTGCCGCCCATCCAGCGGTTCGGCGGCCAGCCGACCCTGGAGCGCGAGGTGTTCGCGCTCTCGCCGGGCGAACTGTCGGGCGTCGTGCAGATCGCCGACCGCTTCATGGTGATTTTCTGCGAGGGCTTCACGGAGCCGACCAACGTCTCCTTCGATGAGGTCCGGGACGAACTCTACGACGACATCTTCGAGAAGAAGCAGCGGGTGGAACTGGCTCGCCACTTCTCCCACCTCCGGGAGTCGGCGGCCATCGACAACTTCGTCACTGGCACGGGCCAGGCGCCGAACGCCCGCGGTCTGGCCGGCGGGAAGGCGGCCGCGAGCACCACGCTCTCCAAGGCGAGTCACGAGGGCCAGGATGCGCAGCCCCGGGCCGGCAGCCGGCGGACGACGGGCGTGATTCCGGCCACCCACACGGCCCCCGCTCCCGCATCCCGCTGACCGGGCGGGATCACCCACAGGGCCGACCCGCCGCTGCGGTCAGGGCGCCGGCATCTCCCAGGCCGACTCCAGGACCAGGCCATCGTCGGTCATCCGCACCACGGTTCCGCCGACGCCGAACATGCCCTGCATCTCCTCGGCGGTCGGCAGCAGCTGTTGTCCGGCCGCCAGCAGGTCGCGTGATTCGGCGGGAACGTCCTCGGGCTGGAGGGCGGCGAGGAACTCCCGCAGCGCTCCCAGGCCACCGCCCGTTCCCGAGGCGTCGCTGACGCCGAACATCCTCGCCGGCGGCATCTCCACCAGGGTCCACACCCGCCGCAGGGCGTCACTCTCCCGCCACGACAGGTCACCGCCCGGCGGATTGCGGATCGCGGCGAGCACCTTGTCGAGCGTGCCCTCGCCCACGGCCAGGACGAGGTGGCCACGGCCGACGTAGGCCGCGGCGCCGCCGGGCAGTCGCAGACCGCGGAAGCCCTGCTCCTCCCGTAACTGGCCGCCAGCGACGGGCGCGAGCCTCCCGAGCAGTTTCAGGATCGGCGCCTCGTCGGCCACCTGCCAGACCAGCGCCAGATTGTCGGTCCCGGGCAGATTGACCCGCGGCTGCCCCGCGGCCACGGCCTCACGGGCGTCCGCCACCGCCTGCCCGATCCGCGGCGGAAAGGAGATGAACCAGTGGCGGCTGCCCAGGCCCGAGAGCACCGTCGCGACGTCAACGCCCAGCCAAGTGGTGCTCTGCACGTCGGCCACGGCGAACATGTTGGTCAGCTGGTCTGATTCCCCACCGGCCGACAGCACCTCCCGGATCCCGGCGAATGCCTTGCCGAGGTCGAGTGAGACCTGCGCGAAATCGACCGCCTCACGGGTCACGAAGACGGGCACCTCGCAGTCATCGCACCGCTGGTCGAGCATCGCGAGCAGGCCGTGCCGGGGAGCAGGGAGGGTGGCGGCGATCGTGGACCGCCAGCGTCCCTCGTCGAGGGTCTGTCGCCACGCCACGCCGCCGATGTCGTCGAGCCCGAATTTCGACAGGTGCTTCCCGGCCTCGGCCTCGGTGGCCCCGACGGCCGCCAGCACGGTGCGCGGCACCACGACCGCCTCCACCAGTGGCAGGCCCACCGGCAGCGCGGAGGCCAGCGCCGGCTCGCGCAGCACTCGCCCGAGCCACGACTCACCCTCGTCGCCATGGGCGGCCAGGAACGAGGCGAAGATCTCGCGGGCTTCCTCCCCTCCGGCGACGGCTTCGAGATCACCGGCACCGACGCCGCCGCGGGCGACCGCGGGCAGCGTCGTCCCATAGAGGAACCGTCCCCCGAGCACGGCGTGAAAGACATGCGTCAGCCCAGTCTGCACGGGGCGGGCCGCGCGGAGGCGTTCGCGAATCGCTTCCAGCCGTGCCGGTCCGGGGGGGCCCTCGGCACCGGCCGCATCCTCCGCCGGAAGCCCTGCTAGGTCGACCTGGCTCATGTCGATGTCCATCACGGGCACGACGGCCGAGATCACCTCGTGGCCTGCCAACTCGAGATCGATTCGCTTGGCGGCAGGCTGGTCGGCGACATCGGCCAGTTCTTCGAGCCTCTGTTTCGCGGCCGCCAGCATTTTCTGGGCGACGGCCTCGCCGGGCTCGGCCCAGGCCAGCAGCATGGCCAGTGGCGGCAGGCCTTCCCGGCGGCTGACGACGAGGCCGGCGCCCAGGTCGGCCCGAAGAGCCGCCACGAAATCCGCAGGCGTCAGGCCATACTTGGCGAGCGACTTCCGCCAGCCGGCCAGGGATTCGGCCTGGTCGTCGCCGGCAGTGCCGCGTTCCGACAGCTCGATCAGCAGCGGCCACAACCGTTCGAGGCGATCGGGGGCCAGGGCCACCGCCCCGAATCTCGTCGACCCACGCACCGCGGCGGCGAAGGCGTCGCCATGGGGCACCCTGACCATCGCGGCCGTGTCAGCGGGCAGGCATTCCCAGGAAGGCCGCGGGACATCGGCCGCCGCGGCGAGCGTGACGGCTGCCGCGAGCGGCAGCACCGATGTGATCCTCACCCAACCCCTTGCGTTGTCGGGCATCCTGCCTCCTGCGATTCGCGTCTCGTGGTGCCTGCGTCCACCCTACTTCGGCGTCGCCGGTCCGCCGGCCCCGGCTGGTTGCCAGGGGGGCGGCAGATAGGTGACGCCGTTTTGGGGCTGAGATTCGTCAAACAAATACGTGTCCCGGTGGATGAGGAAGTCGATCAGGTCCGAGGCCGGAATCCCGAAGGCCAGGCCGTCGAACACGGCGGCACCGGCGCAAGCGACCGCCACCACCTCGCCGCGCGCGTTGAAGATCGGTCCGCCGCTGTTGCCGGGGTTGATCGCGGCGTCGGTCTGGATGAGCCTTAACTGGTCGATCATACGCGTGGTGCTGCTGACGATGCCCTGGGTCACGCTCCGCTCCATGCCCAGCGGATTGCCGATCGCGAACACCATGTCGCCCACGCGCAGGTCGTCCCGGTCGTTGATCACCACCGGCTCGGGAAGGCGGCTGTCGGCCTCGGCGGGATCAAGCTTGAGGATCGCCAGATCGCGAAGCGGCTGCAGGGCGATGATCTTCACGCGACGGAACTCGACCTTTTCGAATCCGGCCCCTGCCTTCGGCTCCCCAGCCACGCGTCGAAACAGCGTCACCTGCAGCCGGGTGTGTTTCTCGACCACGTGGTAGTTGGTGACGAGATGGCCCTCGCGGCTGATCAGGAAGCCGGTGCCGAGCCCCCCGGGGTTGCGGACCAGCACCACGGCCTCGCCGAACCGCCTCACGAGTTCCGGCACGTCGCGGGCCTCGAGGCGGCCGCTCTGGAAGATGCCGCGGTCGGTGCTGCGGGCCGGGTCGGCGGCCTGATCCTCGCGGCGCACGTCGAGGACCCGCTTGGCGGGGATCTGCAGGACCTCGTAGCCAAGGTCGAGCACCACGCCCTCGTCGGACTGCCGGAGCAGCGGTGCCGTCACCCGGCCGCCCCCGACGAGCGTCACGGTGACGAGATCCGCCGACTCCCCGGCCACACCACCGAACAGGCACGCCACGGCGGCGAGACCGGCCCGAATCGCGGCGGAGATCCCGCGTACGGTGATCATGGCCGCTTCTCCTCGGGATCCCGGCCCAGGTAGATCACCAGCCGGTCCTGGCTGACGAGCGCCAGGTCGCGATGGCCGTCGGCGTCGGCGTCGAGCGCGGCGACGGTCGACGGCTCGGCGACCAGCTCCTGCGAGTCACCGCCGTCGTAGGGGTACTTCCGGTCCTCGAACACCTGCCACATGACCGACCGCTCAAGCTTAGCGGGCCCGCCGGTGGCGGCGGGACGCCGGAGCACGGCGGAGAGTTGGTGACGTCGGTCGTCGCAGAGCAGCACGTCCTGCTGACCGTCGCCGTCGACGTCGGTGACGAGAATCCGATGGATCGTCGACTCGCTGACCCCGCTGCGACGGCCGATCCGGCCGTCGATGCTCTCGATCAGTTCCAGCTCCCAAGGCTCGCCACGAGAGAGCCGCACGATCCGCTCCTTGTCGACGAGCACGACGCCGAGCACGGGGTCGGATTCCAGGCTCGAGCCCACCGGCGGCTTGACCGTCTCGACCGGCCGCATCACGCCCGACTCGTCGGCATCGAGCCTGTGCAGGAACGCCCCTCCCCGCTCCAGGGCCCAGGCCTGACCGCCGGCCTCGGGCGACGGCAGGTACGAGGCGATGCGTTGGCCGTCACCGAGCATCACCTGGTCGACCGGATGCAGGTCGTCACCGAGCCATTGCAGGACGCCGTCGGTGATCCGCGCCCGGCGCCGCGTGCCGGCGACGTCGAGGAGTCGATACTCGTCGAGCTCGACCTTCGCCAAGAGGGGCGGGCTGGAGACGACGGTCTTGCCGTCGACGAGCCGGACGAGCTTCGCGCCGCTGGCGTAGGCATCCTTGACGAGCAGCGTGTCGTCACCCAGCCAGACCACGCTCTCGACCTTGGGTCCGAGGCCCACGAACCGCGTTTGCGTCGGCTCGGCGGCGTCGGGGGGCCACACGAACAGATTCACGTCTTCCCCCACCCGCTGGGCCCACCAGACGGTCGCGCCAACCGATTCGAGGGCCAGGATCCGCCGATCCTTGTCCTCCTGGGACCAGGGCTGCGGATAGCCGAGGCGGCCGTTCTCCCAGCGACAGCGGTGGAGGTCAGCGGCATCCTTGGTCCAGACGAGCAGCAGACCTTCGCGGGCCGCGGCCGGCGGCGCGGCCACGCCACGGATGCCTCCCACGGCCGGAAACGTCTCCTCCACCGACCAGCCGGTCGGCGCTAGGCGGTGCACCCGCAGCCGCGCTTGATCGCCGTCGGCAGCCACGATCGCCGGCTGATCACCGAGCATGATGCCCGACCAGGTCCGGCTCCCCGAGGCGGCCATCGGCAGTGCCTCCTGCCGGCCGACGTCGGTCGCATCACCCCGATCGAGCCGATACTGCCGCAGCGCGCCCTTGTCACTGCCCCCGAGGAGCAGCACGTCGGCGGGCCCCTTCGGCCCCGACGCCGTGTCGAAGCCCTCGATCGGGCGATCGTGCAGCGTCTGGGCCGGCAGCAGGCGGCCGTCGGCATCGCATGCATGCCAGCGAATCACCTGACGGGCGACATTCGTCCATTCGACGAGATCCTGGTCCCCGTCACCGTCGAGATCGGCGAGCCGCCAATCGAGACGTCCACGGGCTTCGCGGGGGGCGAGCCACTCCGCGCGGCCGCCTGCCGCGAGCGGCAGCCGCTGAATGCCCTCCTCGCAGCTGACGAGCAGTTCATGACGCCCGCCGGGAAGATCTCGGACGAGCAGGCTGCCGCGGCGGCCCGTCGGCTTCCCGGCGAGCAGGTTCCAGCCGCCGGTCTTCTGCCAGGCACCGCGGGCGTCGACGGCCGTGTTCGCCGCCTGACGATAGACCGAGACACGGTTGGACGGGTTGGTGAGCACGAGCAACTCCGGCCGGCCGTCGTCCTCCACGTCGTGTGCCACCGCGTCGATCGGTAACTCGTCGATCGCCACCTCGCCCCGCGCCCAGTCGGCGGCCAGCGGGAGCTCGTTGGGCCGCTCGGGGTCTCCGGCGTCGGCCCGGGTCCGCTCCTCACGCGACAGCCAGCGGTAGAGGTCGAGCCGGGCCTGGCGGGGGTTCACGACGACGACGTCGTCGCGGCCGTCACCGCCGAGGTCGGCCACGAGCAGCCGCTCGGCCCGGCCGTCGAGCTGGATCACCCGCATCCCCTGCCAGCCCTCGAATCCGAAGGCGGCCGACGTCCCCGCAGCCACGAGCATCACGACCTTGACCGCCGACCACGGGCCGAGACGGGCGAACGAGGCGGGCTTGACTAGGCACATGGCGACGAGGATACCCGCGTTGCACCGGCGCCGCCACGACCGTCCCACGCCGTCACCCGGCCTCACTCGAGTTCCGGCTGCAGTGACTCGGCGGCCGCGGCCTCCCGCAGCTTCTCGAGCGCCTTGGCCTCGATCTGCCGGACCCGCTCCTTCGTCACACCCAGTGCCGAGCCGACCTCCTTGAGCGTCTGTGGCTCGTGCTCGTGATCGAGACCGTACCGGCGGATGATGATCGTCTGTTCGCGGGAGTCGAGCCGGTCGAGGAATCGCTCCACCTGCTGGAGCCGGTCATTGGCGGCCAGCCGCACCTGGTACTCGTCTTCGCGCCGGTCGGCCGCCGACTGGAGGAACTCCGTGTCGGTCGCCCGGAAACGGTCACGGCGACGATGCTCGTCGGGAATCGTGCGGGCGAAGTTCTTCATGATCGCCCAGGACGCGTAGGTGCTGAACTTGTTGCCCCGGGCGTAGTCGAACTTCTCGACGGCGCGGATCAGCGACATGTTGCCGTCGCTGACGAGGTCGAAGAAGCTGTCGCCCGCGGACACCCGCCGCTTGGCGATCGATACGACCAGCCGGAGGTTGGCCCTGACGATCCGGTTCTTCAGCTCGACGATCTCCTCGTAGAGCTTCTCGATCTGATCCATCAGCCGCGTGCTCGGCTTCTCCGGATCGAGCTGGTCGCGGAGCTTCTCGGCCCTGAACTTCAGGTAGTTGAACTTCCTGAACAGCCACACTTCCTGCTCCCGCGTGAGCAGCGGCACCTCGTAGAGGCTGGCCAGGTAAGCCGGCAGCCCGGCCGGACGCCGCACCCGCTTGGCCGGCTCGTGCTCGCCGGGAAAGGGTTGGTTGACCACCTTTTCCGCGCTGGCTCGTGCGAACAGGGCGTTCGGGATAAGGTCCAGTGGCAGCTCCTTCACACGCTCCGCCCGTTGCGAGAGGATCACACGGTAGATGCTGGCCTTGGAGCGGTGATAGCGGTGGGCGATCGAGTCGACCGACTCGCCCCGCAGATACTGCTGGTAGATGCGACCGCAGGCCTCCGGACGCAGCCGCCCGTCCGAGGCTGAAAAGACGGCGGTGTCGGGGTGCTCCTGGTCGTGCCGCTTGATGGTGTAGCGGATCGTCTCGACGCTCCGATCGAGCCGGGCGGCAATCCTTCGGTGCACGTCGGCCGGGCAGGCGCCCGCCGTGGCCAGCCGCCTGGCCCAGAGGATGATCTTGTCGTGCTCGTCGTTGGAGAGCTGACTGAAGCGGCTACCCCGCTCGATCCGCAAGGGGTTGTCGTGGATGAACCGCTCCACCGTGCTGGACAGGAAACCGACCCGGCGGCGGCCATCGACGAGATGCCGCTGGGCGACGAGCCCATGATCCCGCCACCGCGAGATCGTCTTGGTGGAGACGTTGAATCGGCGGGCCAAATCCTCGATCGACAGAACCTGTTCTCCCGCCGGCGGAGGGCCCGCCATGATCACGTCACCGCCCAGGGGCAGAGCCTGCTCACCGGGGAGCGTGCTGGCCGGGTCTCCGGCACCGACGTAAAGGCGCACAAACTCACTGGGATGGGAACGCATGGTGATCCTCCGTAGCCGGCGCATCCGTGCCGGCAGTTGTCGAGGGCCGAAGCGACAAAACGCCCTGACGCGTCCCGCCGATCGGTTTCCTCGGAGCCGAATCGCAATCAACCAGCTCACGCGTCCGGGGCCATCCTGACCCCGTCGTTCCGGTGTCGAGAGCGTTCTAGTTATACGTCGCTGGCCAGGAAAAGGTTCTTCGGCCGGGTGACATTTCTGGACAAAATGTCCGGCACACCCCACCACCCGCACCGCACACCACCTGAAAAACCGGGCTAAACCGCCAGAAACCGCCCAAGAAAGCAGTTCTTTCCATGCCTTTCAGCCCCGCCTTGCCGTGTCTCATTTTTTTGCACCGCAACCAGAAAAAACCATGAAAAAGACATCTTCTGATAATGGACACTTGGTACATAAGCCTTTCTTTTGGCTTTTCTTTTCGTGCTGGGCGGGAAAACCGGACCGCCGGCTGCTTGCAGGCCGACATCCATATCTCGGAACAACTCGTGAGACCTGCCGGGCCGAGCCGGGGCCCGTGGCCACCGAAAAAAGGGGGACGGGCATGGCTGGGCAACTCGAGTCCACCCGAGAGAGCCCCGGGATCCACGAGGACACCACCCCTTGGCCTCGGCTTGTGCGGTCGTCCCTCCACGCCACCGCGCTTTTGGCGAGTGGTTTCTTGGCCGGCTCCGGAGGCCGTACGCAGGCCGCGACGATCACGCCCGACGCCGCGACGAGCCAGGTGCAGTTCGACGTCGCTGCCAGCGGACGGCTGTTCGCCGCGGGGCCGGGGGGGGCCGAGCATCCTATCGAGGTCACGGCCCGGTTCGTCTTCCGGGAGACGCCCATGACCGGGGGCGTGCGGCGGGAATACGAACAGGCATCGGCGCTGATCTCGCGGGGCGAGACGGCAGTCCGAAAAACCCTCGCCGATGATGCGGGCGAGGTGCTCGTCACCCTCGCCGGTGCCTCTCCCCGGGCCTGGCTGGCAGACGGTTTTCTGTCCCACGAGGAAGCTGAACTTCTCGACACGCCGTTCGACCCGCTGCTCGCTGAGCGGCTTCGCCCCGACGCCGCGGTTGGCATGGCGGAATCCTGGGAACTCCCTGACGACGTCGTGGCCGGGCTTGCCGGCCTCGACGCCGTCGACTCGGGCGGCCTGGAGGCGAAGCTTGAGTCCGTGGAGGATGGCCGCGCCCGACTACGATTCTCCGGAACCGTCGTCGGCCGGGTCGACAGCACGACGTCACGACTGACGGTCGAGGGCACCGCCACCGCAGCCGCCACGCCCGGCCAGGAGGAGGGCGACTGGCTGATCGCCGGTCCTCTCTCGCGGCTCGAGGCCTCGATCGAGGAACGACGCGAGCCCGGCTGGGTGTCACCCGGGATCGACGTCCGTGCCACCGTGACGATGCACCGCACCACGCGCGATGCGATGTCGTCCGCCGTCGCGGCCACCGGCCGCCTCGCGGCGGCCGCCGTCGACCGTCCGCGCGGGACGGGCTCGGCCGCACGACTCTGGCACCGCCACACGCGCGGTCGCTACACGATGGTCGTCGACGCTCGCTGGCGCATGATCGAAGACGGGCCTGAGGGCCTCGTCATGCGACTGATCGACCCGGACGGCATG
>VGYP01000012.1 GCA_016872955.1 Planctomycetota bacterium | reverse complement strand
CGTGGTGGCGGCCCGGCTGAGCCGGGCTCGGCAGCCATGGGAACCCTTGGCGTTCCCGTCGGCTGCCTGGCAGGACGGGGCCATGGATGGCCCGCCCTGCCTATGGCTAGCCCCGCCGGTGCCCGTCCGGCAGTGGGTGATTTCGGTGCCGAAGCGACTGCGCGGCATGCTCGCCGACCGCCCTGCCGCCGTCGCCGCCGTCACGAGAATCTTCCTCGACGAGATCGAGCGGACTCTGAACACGGCCTCCGGTGTCACCGCTGCCGACCCACCGAGTGCTTCCCGCCCACGACTCGGTGGCATCTCCTTTCTGCACCGCTTCGGTTCGGCGCTCAACCACCACGTGCACCTCCACGCGTGCGTGACCGACGGTGTCTTCGTGCCGGGGCGCCACGCGAGGTCGGACCCTCACGAAACCCGCGAGAAACGCGGGTCGGCCGGAGAGCGGCCAAGAATCAAATACCCTCGGCAGGGCTCGAACCTGCAACCTTCAGCTCCGGAGGCTGACGCTCTATCCAATTGAGCTACGAGGGCACGCTTTGCAGCGACGCATCTTCATCGTCGCCGGCTCGCGAGTGGCCCTGAGCTTACCAACCTGGCAGCCGCTGGGGTAGGAGTCGCTGCCGCCCTGAGAACCGGTGTTCGCCGCCCACGTGGTGGGCGAATCTGTCGCCACCAGGCTCAGGCAGACCGCCGCAGGGGGGCCTGTCGGCCAGTCTGGGGCAGCGTTTGCGGCACCGCGGTGCCGACCAGACGTGGCCGCGTCGGGAGGCCATGGCCCTCGTCGATCCGCAGCGTGCGGCCAGCGAGGTCCGCCACGTCCTGCCGTCGCGCTGCGGCCTCGCGGCGCAGGGTCAGCAACTCGCGGGCCCGCCCGAGGCACGACCCGAACTGCACGAGCGCCGTCAGCCTGCCCATCAACATGGGCAGCGCGCCGAGAGGTGCTGTGGCCACGGCATGCCGCACCACCTCTGCCACATGAGCCAGGAGCGCCGGAAGAGCTGACTCGCTGGCGAGACTGCGCCAGAACAATCGCTCGGCCCGCAGCCCTTCCCGATAGGACGACGCCCGCCGCCCCGACGGGCCTTCGACCACGTGACTGCCGGCCTCGACCACCGCACGATCACCCGCCGCCGCGATGCGCGCCGACATGTCGGCGGCGGCCAGCCGGTCGCCACAGGCCTTTGTGAAACCGGACCGCGGCAGCATCGCCACCCGCCAGAACCCGGCCTCGAGCATCGGCGCCGACGGGGTCCGCGCGCGGTCGGAAGTGAAGGTATTGACGCGACGATGGTTCCAGCGCGGAACGACGGTAATGCTGCGGCCCCCCCGCGTCCGATGAATGCCGGCCGCGACGATCCGTGTCTGGTCTTCGGCCGCGACGCTCAGAGGCGCGACCGCCGCCACCCGTGGGTCTTCGAAACGGGCCAACGCCGCCTCGGCCCAGCCCTCCGTCGCACGCCAGCCCGCTGCCAGGACGTGGACAATCGCGCCGGCACTCGAAGCCACGCCTACATTCACGCAGTCGACGAGCGTGGCACCGGTGGGGGCGGGCACGAACCGCACCTCGTCCCTGATATTCCAGGGATCGCCGTAGGGTACGGTGAGCGTGGCGACGATTTCGCACTCGGCAGGCCGGTTCTCCAACACGCTCACGAGCGTGTCCTCGAACGCGGCGACGTCCGTCCCCGGAATCACGATCGACAGTCGCGGCCTGCCGCCGCCGTTGGACGCCATCGCCATCTCGAAACGTCTCCCCGACTCGGCCGCGCAGGCCGCTGCGCAGACGATCTCCCCCGACACGCGTTCAAAATCGTTGTGTGCCGACGCAGCAGGCCGCTCAGGCCGCAGCGCGGGCCGGCACGAGTTCGGTGAACAGATTCACGGTATGCAGCATCTCGCCGTCGGCGTCATAGAACTGCAGCACGCCGACGTCGATCAGCCACATCGCGAACATTTCCGCCACGCGGTAGCACCGCGCCACGCACTTGCCCCGGTCGATACGGATGTTCTCCTGGACGTCAGCGACGTCTTCGACCTCGGCGCCCAAGCGGAGAAAGTGGCTCAAGACCAACTCGCGGACATCCGCGGGGTTCATGTGCAGGCGCATGGACAGCAACCTCCTGTTGCAGGCTTTCGAATCGACCTCTTGTCGATCGGGCCGCGAAACCTACCGGGGAACGGCCGGTGACGAAAGGCTGGTTTGCGCTGCCGAGCCCTTTGCCGTGTCGGTTTCGGAACCCACCGCTCTTTCGGGTTATCGACCGGCCGGCGTCCCGGCATTGACCAGGGGGCCTCGTCGCCATCCAGTCCGCAGTGCCGGCATGCCTCGCCCAGCCAGCCGACTCTTCCCAACCTGCTTCCGCCGGGCCGAGGGCAGACGTCGTGATCGCGGCGGAACGGGCTCTTCAGGCGAATCGCTCGTTCCAAGCCGGGGCGGCGTACCGCTCGCGGACCAGTTCCGCGACGCGCTTAACCGGCCAGTCGGTGCAGGCAGTGCTGGCGGCGAAAGCGGTTCTTACGGCATGATCGACGGCGACCTGTCCGAGGCTGAGATTGGCCAGGAAAGATGCGTGGTCGCGGCCGGCCCGGTAAGCCGGCTCCCGGGGCGGGTGCCTGAGAAGGCGGCCGACGAGGCCGATGTCGAAGGCGTCGAGCAACGTGCCGTGATAGAGCACCGCAGCTCGCCTGACCCGCAGGGCGTTGCCCGACACCTTGCGTTCGTTACCCCCGGTTGCAAGGGCGAGATCGCTCGTACCCCGCCGACGTACCGGTCGGCCCGCCATCAAGAGCGCTGCGGCCAGCGGGTCGAGCAGCGCGGCGTGGAGCCGGTCGATGGATGGTGGAGCATCGGTCGGCAGCGGTGCCACGACCGACCACATCACGCAGCCCGGTCCGAGCACCACGGTCAGTCCGCCCGATGGCCGCCGTACGATGCGGGCCCGGACGGCGGCACAGGCCTCCCGATCGACCTCCTCGTCGATCCGGCTCGATGAGCCCACGACCACCGTCGGCTCGCCGGCCATCCAGGTGCGGACCATCGGCACGGCCAAACGGCCGTCATGCGCCGCCTCCAGGAGCGCCTCGTCGAGGGCCAGCTGCTCCTCGACGGTCGCCGCTGGGGTGACCAGCCAGCGGGACGCGGTCGGCGAGCCGGCGGCTGGCCAGGGGAGCGTCTCGCCTGGGCGGATCGCGGCCGTGCCCGGCGAGTCAGCGGCAGATGCGGTCGATTGACGCACGGTCGCCGACTCCTAAACTGCAGGTGCGACGGCGCAATGCCGACGAGCGTTTGTTGCGGTGCCCATCATGTCAGACTCCTCACGCCGCACAGTCTGGCCCGACGACTCGCTGCCGCCCGTCGAGCCTCCCAGCGCGGGCTTCCTCGTGCAACTCTTCCTGGTGCCGGCGCTGATCGTCGGCATCATCGTCAGCGTCTGGCTGACGTTCCACTGGCTGGCGCAACTCGGCAACGATCCGCAGTCGTACGTGCGGCAGCTTCGCCGCGACACCGAGGGCCGGTGGCAGGCGGCCCTCAATCTGGCCAACGACCTCCGCGGACCAGCCGGAGCGACGCTCAAGGCCGATTCGCGACTGGCCGAGGAGCTGGCCTCCCTGCTGGCCGGAGAGATCGCCAGGAGGCGGCCTGTCGGCGGCGGTCATGCGGGTGAGCAGTCGAGAACACTGTGCATCTACCTCTGCCGGGCCTTGGGGGAGTTCGCGGTGCCGGAAGCGGCCACGGAACTCGTCGCCCGGGCCACGGCGGCCGACCAGCCTGAGATTGCCCGCGCCGCCGTGGAGGCCCTGGCCGTGTTGGCCACCAACCTCGCCGCGGCAGGATCGTCGTTTGCCGATCCGGCGGCCGTCACGGCCGCGGTGCTCGCCGCCACGGCATCGCCCGACCAAGGGCTGCGATCGAGTGCGGCATTCACGCTGGGCGTGGTGGCGGGCGACGGGGCCCGCGACCGGCTGGAGACGCTCTGCGAAGACGCCCACGACGACGTCCGCTACAACGCCGCCCTCGGCCTGGCCCGGCTCGGCGGCGGCCAGGCCTGGGAGACGCTGGGCGAGATGCTTTCGCTGCCCGATGTCGCCGTGCGACCCGGCGACGACGAGGCGCAGGCCGACCGCTACAAGCGGGCGATGGTGGTCGTCAATGCCCTCAAGGGCGTGGGGCTGCTCGTCGACGATTCGACCGAGCCTCCGCCGGAGCGGATCACCGCCGCGGTCGTGGCACTCCGCGAGGACGACGTGGCGGACGTGCGGCAGGGGGCCACGGCGCTGCTGCGGCGCATCGAACGGCTGACGGCCGAGCCCGCCGGCTCACGATAGATATTCGTCGAGCGCGTCCCGGAGCAACTCGACGTCGGTCTCCAGGCCGGTGAGCGTCTGGAAGTCGATCGCCGCCTGGTCGGCGCGGACGTCGAGCCCCCGCACGAGGCAGCATCCCGCGGCCACGGCCTCCGGCGGCAGCACGGACTCCGCCGCCACCTCGGCGAACAGCATGTCGCTTCGCAGGCCGACCAGCGCAGCCGGCTCCGACAGCGTCCGCACGATGATCGTGACCCGTTCGGGGACGGTCACGGCGGTGCCCCAGTCGAGCGTCGTCGCGGTGGCCGACCCGAGCGTGCCGAGGTCGCCGGCGAGGGCCGATGCACGGCTGGCGTCGGGGTCGGCCAGCACGATCGCCGTCGCCCCGGCGAGCGCGATCTCTAGCGCTACCGCCCGACCCGACATGCCGGCACCGAGCACAAGCACCTCGCGACCGGACGGGTCGAGGTGGGAGCGGACCGACTCCATCACCGCGCGGCCGTCGGTCATGTGGGCCGTGAAGCCCTCGGGGGTCCTGACGAGCAGACCGGCCCCGCCCGCAAATGTGGCAGCCGGACTGGCCGACGTCGCCAGACCGAGGGCGGGCGCCCTTAGCGGTCCCGACAGAAGACAGCCACGCAAGCCAAGCGCGGCAGCGCCGGCAACCGCGGCGGCGAGCCGATCGGGCGGCACGTCGCAGGTGATCGCCTGCCAGTCCAGACCGGCCGCGGCCAGTGTCCGCTCGAGGAGATATTGAGCCGGGTTCCCGGCGGCCGGCGACGCTAGCACGGCGACGATGTCCTGGAGCACCGGGCTGGTCATGCCTGGTCGATCCTTCTCTGAAGACCCCGCTCCGCCCGCAGCCAGAGGCTCGAGTCAGACGATCAGATGCGTCGCCGCGACGAACCGCGGATCGGAACGGATCGGATCGAAATCCCTCTCCCGCCCCGTCAGATCACGAAACCGGGCGTCGATCGCGATGGCCCTCGTGAGGTGATCGATCGCCGCCGGGACGTCGCCGGCCAGGGAATGGTAGCAGGCTAGATTGTAGAGCAGGATCGGCTGTCGGGGGGCGGCCGTCAGGCCTGCATCCAGGGCCCGAATTGCGTCTGACAGCCGACCGAGCCGCTTGAGACACCAGCCCAGGCCGAGCCAGGCCTGCATCCGCTCGGAGTCTGCCGTGGCGGCACGCTCCAGCGGGTCCAGGGCCTCCTCCCAACGGCCCATCGCCCGCAGCGCCTCCCCGGCGAGCAGGCTCGCGAGACCTCCCCGCCGGACCTCCTCGGGCAGCTGCCGTAGTTCATCGAGCGAGCGCTCGAGCAGCCGACGGGCGTGGGCCGGAGTCTCGGCATCCGGCTCGACGAGAAGCTCACCCAGTTCCAGGTAGCCCGCGGCCCGCCGCAGCAGAATCTGCCGCGGCGTCGCGCTGGCCGGAGGGGCCGGGGGGGTCGGGCGAGCGGCTTCTGCGGGCATGGCAACGGTTCCTCCGGGCGGCCGACCCGGCGACTCCGGGCGGGGAACCCCCGAAATCCCCGGCGATGTCAATTCTAGCTCCCTGGGCGGACCCGGCCCACCGCAGGCCTGAAAACGCCTGCCCGTTTCTACGCGGACCGGGGCCACTTGGGTCGGCTAGGCAGCGGCTACGAAATCCGGCCGCCGGCGCCACTCTTCATTCCAGAGGGACGTGCCGCCACCGCGTCGGTGCCGCCGACCGCAGGATGCGGGGCTGGATCGCCCCCAACCGGAGCCATCGCGATGAGACTCACGCTGCGAACGCTGTTGGCCTGGATCGACGGGGTGCTCGCCGCGCCGCAGCAGGAGGAACTTGGGGCCAAAGTCCAGGCCAGCCGCATGGCACCCGCGCTCGTGGAGCGGATCGCCGAGATCGTCGCCCGGCCCGGACTGGCCGCGCCGCGGATCGACGGCCGCGGCCTCGCGGAGGACCCCAACACGTGCGCCGAGTTTCTCGATAACGTGCTCGCGTCCGAGCAACTAGCGCCCTTCGAGCGAGTGTGCATCGACTCGGACATCCATCTCGCCGAGGTGGCCGACTGTCATGCGCTGCTGGCCGAACTGGCCCGGGCGTCCCACACTGTCGAACTGCTCGACGACCGGCACCTGCGGCGGCGATTGCTCGAACGCGTGGCCGAGCAGATGGCCCAGCCTCCCGTGGAGCAGACTCACGACGAGGCCGCGCTGCTGGTGCGGGCGGTGAAGGAGGTGGTCGATGTCCAGGGAAGCCGGGGCAATCGATCGGTCGTCACTGCTGGCAAGCCGCGGACGAAATCAGGGCTGGCTGCCTGGGTGTCGGCCGGAGTGGCGGTCTTCTTGTTGGCGGTGCTCGTGGCGACGCTGAGCTGGTCGCTGCTCGGCGGCGGGCAGGCGGGACGGGACGTGGCGGTGCGTCCGCCCGTCGGGGAGTCACCTGCCGGGGATCCACCTGCCGGGAATCCACCATCGCCTCGCCTGCCATCCGACGCCGGGGCGGCAGCGCCGTCGTCGCCGACCGATGAATCGCCCCTGCCTGACGCCGTGGACCGCGGCGACGGCGACCGACCGGATCCCGACCAGCCCGCCGCGCCGACGGCCGAGGCCCAGCCCGTGCCGGCCGACCCCGCTGCCGCTGCGATCGGCGCGGCCTTGCCGCTTCCCGTCGTGGAAGAAGCCGATGCGCCGGCCGAGTTCGCCGAGCCGGTGCCGGCCGAACCGGCCCTACCCGCCGCCCCGCCGCCCGGCATCGTCGCCGAGGGAGGTGTGGTGCTTCACCGCGTCGGTGCAGGCGGTGACCTCCACTGGGAGACACTCGTCGCCGGTGACACGTTGCTGACCGAGGAAAGGCTGCTTGCACCGGCTCACGCCTTTCCGCGGTTGCTGCGGGGCGACGTGTCGATCCGGTTGCAGCCGGGCACGCTGGCGGCGGTCACCACCGATGCCGATGGCGTCCCGCGGCTCGAGGTCATCTTCGGCAAGGCGGTGGTTTGGACGGAGGCAGCCGACGCGATCGTGGGAGTGACGGCCGGCGGCCTGTGCGGGGTGCTGGGCATCGGGCCGCGGCAGTTGGTCGGCGTGCAGGTCGAACTCACGCGGCACGACGGCGATGATTCCGCCGTCACGCCGCCCGGCAGCCGGGCACTCCTCTTCGTCACCGGAGGGAGCCGGCTGCGGCAGACCGAGTCGGACGGAGGGCCGCCCGGCCGCCCGCTCACGGGACTGGCGGCGGAGCAGCAGTTGCCACCGCGGCAGGAGGTGGTCTGGGACTCGTCCGAACCGGCCGCAGCGCGGAGCCAGCCGGCCACGCGAAGTCCGGACTGGCTTTCCCGCACGGCTCCGGTCGACCGCCTCGACGGCGCTGCCGGGGCCGCACTGGCGGCTGGCCTGCGTGCCGACCATCCTGTCGCCGATGCTTTGCAGGACCTGGTGTCGGATCGACGGGTCGAAAACAGGATCGCCGCGGCCACCACGCAGGCCCTGATCGGCGACTACGACGACCTCGTGGCGTTGCTTTGCGAAGAACGCTCCGGTGACCGGCTGTCGGAGCGGCAGTGGGACGATCTGCAGAACGCCACGGTGCCGCTCGCCCTCGCCCGCGGGGCCAACGCAGCGGCGAAACTGCGGAAGTCGTGCGAGGCCTGCGGACCTGCCGGCCGCGGTCAAGAACTCTACGACCTCGCCCGTGGGGGGCAGACCGCTGAAACTCTGGTGGCGGCGCTCGGGGACGAAGCGCTGGTCGTCCGGCGCTACGCGTTTCAGGCCCTGGTCCGCCGCTTCCCCGACGATCCCGCTGGTCGGGTCGAGTATCGACCCGACCGGCCTGCGACACTCAACGATCGGGGGATCGACTGGTGGCGGAGAAAGGTGGCGGCCGCCGATGGGGGGCCGGAGCCGCCGGCGCCCTGACCGTCACGACCGGCATCCAGCCCTTGCCGCACGCGAGGATTCCGCCCGTCGATTGCCGGGGTCGCGAGGTGGGTGATATGCTCGCGCTCGTCGCGGTCGACGGACATCGCCATCCCAGAACCATCCAGGAAGTTCCCCGGTGCAGGTCAACGTTTCGACGCGGCACGGCCATCTTAGCCATGCCGCGCAGTCGAAAATCACCGCCAAGGTATCCCGGCTGAAGCGGTATTTTGACCGCCTCACGGCCCTGAACGTCACGGTCGACCTCGGCCACGAAACGCTGCCGGCGGTGGAAATCGTCGCCTCGGCTGAGCATTTTCACGATCTCGTCAGTCACGAGCGGGCCGCCCAACTGTGGCGGAGCCTCGACGGGGCCGTGCACAAGATGGAGCAGCAGCTCCGCAAGCACAAGGAAAAGATTCGCGATCACAAGCACGTCGCCTCGAGCCGCCGCGGCTGACCCGATCGCATCCACTCCCGCGAGATGTCCCCAGCATGAAGTTCTCCGATTTCGTCTCCGCCGAGGCGATCCGTTCCCACGTCGAAGCCGACTCGAAGGAGGGCGTGATCCGCGAGATGACCCAGGCCCTGGTCGATGCCGGCAAGATCGCCCCGGGCGACTTCGAGAGTATCGTCAAGGCCATCATGAAGCGCGAGGATCTCGGCAGCACCGGCATCGGTCGCGGCGTGGCCGTGCCGCACACCAAGCATCCGGGTGTCAGCCGGCTGGTCGGCACGGTGGCCGTGAGCCCCGCGGGCATCGATTTCGAGAGCCTCGACGGCGAACGGGTACAGCTTTTCTTCCTGCTCGTCTCGCCCCCGGATCGGCCCGGTGACCACCTCCGGGCCCTGGAGAGCATCTCACGCCAGTTGCGGGACGACGGGTTCTGCAAACTGCTCAAGGCCGCCAAGGAACCGGAAGCCATCCAGCATCTGCTGGAGGAAGCCGACAGCCACGGGGTGGTGTCCTGAGATGGCCCCTGACAGCCGCGAATCGCCGCCGCGCGCCGAAACCCAGGCTCCGCCGCCGCAGACCGTGTCGAGGGAGGTCGTCGTGGCCAACAGGCAGGGTCTGCACGCCCGGCCGGCCGATCTGCTCGCGCGGGAAGCCCGACGCTGGCAGTCGCGGATCGAGCTGGTCGCCGATTCTCAGCGGGTCGATGGCAAGAGCATCCTGGACGTGCTCACGCTCGCGGCTGAAGCGGGCACGCGGCTGGTGGTGGAGGCGACCGGGCCGGATGCCCGGGAGGCCCTCGAGGCGATCGGCAGTCTCTTCGACCGCAACTTCAACGAGCACGCGGGCAGCCAGCAAACCTGATCGCTGCCGGCGGCCAAGCCGCCCGCCATGCTGAAACTCCAGGGAATCGCCGTCTCACCCGGCGTGACGATCGGCGAGGCGCTCGTCCTCGACGCCGAGGGGTTTCGCATTCCGCGGCGGTTCGTGGAACGAAGTGCCGTCGACACCGAGCTCGCCCGTCTCGCCCACGCGATCGCCGAGACGTCCCGCGAGATGGAGCAGAATCGCGACCGCGTCCGGGCGGAACTGGGCGAGCAGTATGCCGCCATCTTCGACGCCCACCTGGCGATGCTCCACGACCCGCGGCTGCAGCAGGAGCTGACGGCGGCGGTCCGCGACCGCAACTGGTGGCCCGAGTATGCGGTCAGCCGCACGCTGCGCCGGTATGCGAAGGTGTTCCAAAGCCTCGACAACCACATCGCCCAGCGGGCCCACGACATCTACGACATCGAGAAGAGCCTGCTGCGGAACCTGCTCGGCCAGCGGCGCGAGACGCTCGCCGCAATCTCGCAGCCGGTGATCGTGCTGGCCCACAATCTCACGCCCAGCGAGACGGCGAACCTCGACCGGCGGTTCGTGAAGGGCTTCGCCACCGAGTTGGGCGGCCCCGGCAGCCACACGGCGATCGTGGCCGAGGGGCTGGAGATTCCCGCCGTGGTGGGCGTCGGGCCGTTCCTGGCGGACGTGTCCGGGGGCGAGCCGGTGATCCTCGACGGCAACGAGGGGCTGGTCATCCTGCAGCCCGACGAGGAGACGATCGCCCGCTACCGCCTCGAGGAGGAGGCCGCCCGGACAGTGGCTGCCCGACTGGGTCGGCTCCGCGACCTGCCGGCCGAGACGGGCGACGGCGTCCGGGTCCAGATCATGGGCAACATCGAGTTCCCCAGCGAGGTCGAGCAGTGCATCGACCGCGGCTGCGACGGCATCGGTCTCTACCGCACCGAGTTCCTCTACCTGACGAGCAAGCGCGAGCCCACCGAGGAGGACCACTTCGCGGCCTACTCCTTCGTCATTCAGGCGATGCAGGGCAAGCCGGTCGTGATCCGCACGCTCGACCTCGGCGCCGACAAGATGCTCACCGAGACGATGCCCGAGGAGGAGCGGAATCCGTGCTTGGGGCTGCGGAGCATCCGGCTCTCCCTGCGGCAGCTGCCGATGTTTCGCACGCAGCTGCGGGCGATTCTCCGGGCCAGCGGGCTGGGAGACGTGCGGGTGATGTTCCCGCTCATCTCCACGATCGTCGAACTCCGGCAGGCCAAGATGGTCCTGGCCGACGTGATGGAGGATCTCGCCGAGCACGGCATCGCCTTCAACCGGAAGATGCCGGTGGGCATGATGGTGGAGACACCAGCCGCCGCCTTGATGCTCGACGCCTTCATCAAGGAGGTTGATTTCGTCTCCATCGGCACCAACGACCTGATCCAGTACACACTGGCGGTCGATCGGGGCAACAAGGAGGTGGCGGATTTGTACAACGCCTGCGATCCGGCGGTGCTGCGGCTGTTGCGCCGCTCGCTGGACGTGGCGGCCGAGGCCGGCGTGCCGGCCAACGTGTGTGGTCAGATGAGCGGCAGCGTGATGTTCACGCAGCTCCTCCTGGGATTGGGCCTGCGGCAGCTCAGCGTGCCGGCCAGTGCCATTCCGGAGGTCAAGCAGGCGTGCCGAAGCGTTTCGGTCGCCGATTGCCGCCTGATCGCCGAGAAGGCGCTGGCGATGGATGGTGCGCGGGAGGTGAAGGCCTACCTGCGCGACCAGCTCCGCCGCCTGCTCGCCGAGACTGTGGCCTAGGTGCCACGCCGCCCCACGGGGCGGAAACGAATGGAAGGAAGACAGTCGCATGAAACAGGAAATGCTGATCAACGTCTCGCAGCCGGAGGAGTGCCGGATCGCAATCATCGAGGACGGCGTGTTGGAGGAGCTCTACGTCGAGCGGACCAGCCAGGACAACTACGTGGGCAACATCTACAAGGGGCGGATCGTCAACATCGAGCCGTCGATCCAGGCCGCCTTCGTCGACTTCGGAGTGGGCCGCAACGGGTTCCTCCACATCAGCGACGTGGAGCCCCAGTACTTCCGGCAGGGCGGCCTCGACCCCGACAAGGCCTTCGACATGGGCGATCCGGCCAAGCCGGCCGCGGCGGGCGAGGGTGAGTCTTCCCGCACGGCCACCCGCCGACGGCCACGCATCGGCGACCGACCCCGCGTCAAGCCGCCGATCCAGGACATCCTCAAGCGGGGCGACGAGGTGCTCGTGCAGGTCATCAAGGAGGGCTTCGGTACCAAGGGGCCCACCCTCTCCACCTACATCTCGATTCCCGGCCGCTATCTCGTGCTGATGCCGCCGCTGGGGCGGGTCGGCATCTCCAAGAAGATCGATGACGAGCGGAACCGCCGCGTGCTCCGCGAAATCATGCTCGACCTGCAGCCGCCCAAGGGGGTCGGGTTCGTGGTGCGGACCGCGGGCACCGAGCGGACCAAGTCGGAGATGGCCCGCGATATGGCCTACCTGCTACGGCTCTGGAAGAGCATCGTCCGGCGGATGCGGAAGTATTCCGCCCCGATCGACATCTACCAGGAAAGCGACATGATCATCCGTACGATCCGTGACATGTTCACGGAGGACGTGGGAAGGATCCTGATCGACGAGCCGGCCGCCTACGAGCGGGCCCGCGAGTTCCTCGAGCTGGTGATGCCGAAGTACGTCGAGCGGCTGCAGCTCTACGAAAGCCGCGAGCCGCTCTTCCACCGCTACGGCCTGGAGGAGGAGATCTCGCGGATTCATCAGCGGAAGGTGCCACTCAAGGGAGGCGGGTCGATCGTCATCGACCAGACGGAGGCCCTGGTGGCGATCGATGTCAACTCGGGCAGCTTCCGCACGGAAAAGAGCGCCGAGGAGAACGCCTACCAGATGAACCTCATCGCGGCCCGCGAGATCGCCCGCCAGTTGCGGCTCCGCGACCTGGGGGGCGTGATCGTCAACGACTTCATCGACATGCGGAAGGAGAAGTACCGCCGCAGTGTGGAGAAGTCGCTCCACGAGGCCATGAAGCGGGACCGGGCCCGCACGAAAATCCTCCGCACGAGCCCGTTCGGCCTGGTGGAGATGACGCGGCAGCGTATTCGCCCCTCCCTGCGGAAGAGCATCTTCCAGGATTGCCCGGTCTGCCGCGGCACCGGGACGGTGAAGACGCCTGAGAGCATGGCGATCGAGGTGATGCGGACGCTCCAGCTCTCCGGCATGCGGGACGACGTGACGCGGCTGAACATCATCGTGCACGACGCGGTGGCCACCTGGCTCAACAACCGCAAGCGGCGGGAGATCACGCAGTTCGAGGACGAGACCCACATCCAGTTGCACGTCGACGGCAAGGAGGACGTGTCGCCCGAGCACCTGGTCTTCGAGGCCTGGGATGCGAGCGGCCGGAGCGTGCGATTCCCGTGAGGACCGTGATGGCCGCCGGGATCGGCTGGGTCGGGTGGCTGGCGGTGGCGGTCGCGGCCGGAGATGCCGAGCCGGTCGGCCGTGGGCCGGATGGCTGCGTGGTCACGCCGGTGGGTCAGGTCGTCACGCCGCTCGGCCGACAGGTTGAGCTCGCCGGCATGCGGCCGCAGTCGGTCGCCCTCTCGCCCGACGGACGGATCCTCGTCACCTCGGGGAAGACCAGCGAGGTGGTGGTGGTCGATCCCGCCACGGGCGAGATTCTGCAGCGGGTGCGACCGCCGGCCGACGAGGTGACGTCGCCGCCGGCGGCCGACTCCGACCGCAATCTCAAGCCCGACCGCCGGGCGATCGAGAGCTACGCCGGACTGGTCTTCGCGGCCGACGGCGGGCGGCTGTTCATGAGCAACGTGCACGGCTCGGTGAAGGTGTTCACCGTGGCGGACGGCCGCGTCGCCCCGTCGCACACCATTCCGCTGCCCCCCGCGAAGGCCCCGCAGCGGGAGGCCGAGGTGCCGGCGGGCCTGGCGGTGTCGGCGGACGGAGTGACGCTCTACGTCTGCGGCAACCTCTCCAACCGGCTGTTCGAGGTCGACCTGGGGGCGGGGAAGGTGCTGCGGACCTTCGACCTCGGCGTGGCGCCGCACGAGGTGGTGCTGGCCGGCGGCCTGGCGTTCGTGAGCAACCGCGGCGGCCGGCGGCCGGGGCCGGACGACCTCACCGGTCCGGCTGGCCGGGGCACGCGTGTCCGCGTCGATCCGGTGCGACATGTGGCCGCCGAGGGCTCGGTGAGCATCGTCGACCTGGAGACGGGCCGGGTCCGCGAGGTGCTCACCGGCCGGCATGCGTCGGCGCTGGCCGTGTCACCGGACGGTCGGCACCTGGTCTGTGCCAACGCTGGCGACGACACGCTCTCGATCCTGGACGTGGCCGGCGGCGAGTTGGTCGGCACCGTCTGGACGAAGCGCACACCGGCCGAACTGCACGGCGCCGCGCCGGCAGCGCTGGCCTTCACGCCCGACGGCACGCGGCTCTACTGCTGCAACGCAGCCCAAAACGCCGTCGCCGTGCTCGAGTGGGAGCCCGAGGAGCGGGAGTGGGCGAAGCTCGTCGGCCTGATCCCGGTCGGCTGGTATCCCGGCGGCATCGCCTTCGATGCAGCCCGCCGGCAGATCGTCGTCTCGAACGTCAAGGGCCTGCCTCCCCGACCGGCCGACGAGGCCGGAGGCAAGTTCAACTCTCACCAATACCAGGGCTCGCTCTCGCTCGTGCCGCTTCCGCGCGACGAGGAGCTGCCGGTGCTCTCGGAAATCGTGGCCCGCAACCTGCGGGCGGAGGGGATCGCGGCTGCGCGGCTCCCGCCCCGGCCGACCGCCGCCCCGCGGGCGATCCCGGAGCGGATCGGCGAGCCCAGCACGATCGAGCACGTCGTCTACGTCATCAAGGAGAACCGCACCTACGACCAGGTGCTCGGCGACCTGCCCCAGGGCCGCGGCCGCAAGGACCTCTGCATCTTCGGGCAGGCGATCACGCCCAACCACCACGCCCTGGCCACGCGGTTCGTGCTGCTCGACAACACCTATTGTTGTGGCATCCTCTCGGCTGACGGCCACAACTGGAGCACGTCGGCGATCGCCAACGAGTATCTGGAGCGGAGCTTCGCCGGGTTCCCGCGAAGCTACCCCGACGCCATGGAGGACGCCGATGCCG
This sequence comes from Planctomycetota bacterium, assembly GCA_016872955.1. Lineage (GTDB taxonomy): Bacteria > Planctomycetota > Planctomycetia > Pirellulales > UBA1268 > QWPN01. The sequence continues at coordinate 8,680 of VGYP01000012.1, read as the reverse complement.
ACGCCCTCGCCTGGTCATCGGCCGGCTTCATCTGGGATCGGGCGGTCGAGAAGAAGCTGACCGTCCGCAACTACGGGGAGTTCATGGTGCCGCGGGTGCGGTGGAAGGATCGCGACCGCAAGGGGGAGCCCGGGTTCGCCGCCTGCTACGAGGCCTGGCGGGCGGGCCCCGCGAAGGCCGAGGTGGTCTTCGCCTGCGAGCCGGCCATCGAGTCGATCCGGACCTTCTCGAGACCGGCCACCGTGGGCTGGGGCATGAGCGTGCCCGACCAGTTCCGGGCCGACTTCGTGCTCGCCGAACTGGCCGAAGCCGAGCGGCAGGGCACGTATCCCAACCTGGTGATCATCTGCCTGCCCAACGACCACACCAGCGGCACCGCGCCCGGCTGCCCGACGCCCGCCGCCTGCGTGGCCGACAATGACCTGGCCCTGGGCCGAATCGTGGAAGGACTGTCGAAGAGCCACTTCTGGCCGCGGATGGCGATCTTCGCGATCGAGGACGATCCCCAGTCCGGCTGGGATCACGTCAGCGGCTACCGGACGACCTGCTACGTGGCCAGCCCGTTCGCGAAGCGGGGCGTGACGGTGAGCACGCGGTACAATACGATCAGCGTGCTGCGGACCATCGGCCAGATCCTCGGCCTGCCGCCGCTCAACCAGTTCGACGCCGCCGCCAGCCCAATGGTCGACTGCTTCACCGACCAGCCCGACCCCACGCCCTTCACGGCCCTGCCGGCCGGCGTGCCCCTCGACCAGATGAACCCCGATCCCAAGGCGATCCTCGACCCATTGCTCAAAGCCGGGGCCTTGGCAAGCGCGGCCATGAACTTCGTGGAGATCGACCGCGCCCCCGAAGACGCCCTCAACCGCGTGCTCTGGCACGCCATGCGGGGGAGCGACGCACCGTATCCCGAGTGGGCGACGACCGCAGCGGACGATGACGATGACGAGCAGCATGACGAACCTGACGAGCATGACCGCGACTGAAGGCTGCCGATACCCTGTCGTGCTCGTGATCGGGATGCTGCTGCCGCGACTGGCGGTCGGGTAAGGCGACGACTTCTCCCCCGCGCCGTTCGGCGCTTCCCACCCGCGTTTGGACCACTGGGTGACCGGCGCGTGGTGGAACGAAACGGACGCCAGACCCGGGCCGCAGGGGAAGCAGCCACCGTTTTCTCTCGACGTGCCCCGTGACGAGGTCGTGGCGTTCGCGGTCTCCACGGTGGACGACAAGCCGGCCGGCGGGCTGGCCGTGCTCAAGCTGACGGCGCAACTCTTCCCGCTCAAGCCCGGCGAGGCCCGCGTGGCCCGGCTCGAGATCAAGCGGGCCGACACCTGGCACGAGGTGGCCACGTCGGTCGTGCACTATCCGGGCTGGGACGCGCACTTCCGCGTCGCGGACCGGAAGGCGACCGAGGCGGTGGCCTACCGGGTGCGGCACGGCGAGCGGGCGGCGTTCGAGGGGCTCGTGCGGGCCGACCCCGCCGGCCGCGAGCGGATTACGGTGGCCGTGCTTTCGTGCAACTCCTTCCCGGACGCAGGGGGAGCGGCAGGAACTCGTCGACGGCCTGCGGGCGGCTGATCCGGACCTGCTGTTCTTCGCCGGCGACCAGACCTATCGGCACACCGAGCACACCGTCGGCTGGCTAGAGTTCGGGCTGCAGTTCTGCGACGTGCTCCGTGACCGGCCCGCCGTCGCGATCCCCGACGACCACGACGTGGGCCATCCGAACCTCTGGGGCGCCGGCGGTCGGAAGGCCGAGCGTCCCGACGGCTCGGACGGCGGCTACTTCCTGCCGCCTGCCTCCGTGAACATGGTGCAGCGGCAGCAGACCTGGCACCTGCCCGATCCGGTCGATCCTGCACCGGTGAGGCAGGGGATCGCGGTCTAACTTCACCCGGCTCTTCATCGGTGGCGTCGACTTCGCCATTCTCGAGGATCGCAAGTTCAAGACGGGTCCCTTCGGCAGGATTCCGAAATTGGGACCGCGGCCCGACCACATCGTTGATCCTGCCTACGACCGGGCCGCGATCGACCTGCCGGGGCTCGACCTGCTGGGCGAGCGGCAGCTCGCCTGGCGCTCCCGCTGGGCCGGCGAGTGGACCGGGGTGTGGGCCCAGTGTGCCCTCTCGCAGACGGCGTTCTGCGGTGCGGTGCACCTGCACGGCAATCGCGACAACCGGCTGCTCACCGACCTGGACTGCAACGGCTGGCCGCAGGCGGGCCGGAACGAGGCACTGCGCATCCTGCGGACCGCGAAGGCGGTCCACCTCTGCGGCGATCAGCATCTTGCCGCCGTCGTCCGGCACGGCATCGAAGCGCACGGCGACGGGCCGCTGGCGTTCACGGCGCCGGCGCTCGTGAACACGGTCTACGGTCGCTGGTGGCATCCCCGTGACGAACGGCCGGGGGCCAACCCGTGCCCGGCAGTCCGCTGCCCTAGACCGGCGACTACGAGGATGGCCTGGGCAACCGGATCACGACGATCGCCTACGCCAACCCTGCCGACGTCTCGAACGAGCGGCAACGGGGCGACGGCTATGGCATCGCCCGCTAAGAGTTCACCGCACCCGGTGCGGGCCGGCCGATGCCGGGCTCGCTCACCTTCGAGTGCTGGCCGCGGTTCCCGCGGCCGGGGCCCGACGGTGCGCCGCGGCAGTATGACGGCTGGCCGGTGACGACCGCCCTGACCGAGTGACCGCGCTCATTCGCGGCCCGCCTCGACCACCACCTTCGCCTCCGGCAGCCGGGCCCGTAGGGCGACGGCACCCGCGGCATCGACCGCCGTCCGTGTGAGTCGGACCTCGCGAAGCGCCGGCAAGGCCGCCAGGCGATCGAGGCCGGCGTTGGAGACGGCCGTCGAGCCGACGTGCAGATAGGCGAGTTGCCGCATGCCGGTCAGGGCGGCCAGCCCGGCGTCGGTGAGCAGGGTGTTGTCGAGGTTGAGCCAGCGGAGTCGCACGAGGGGCGCGAGGTGGGCGATGCCGTCGTCTCCGACGGGCACCCGCCAGAGGTTGAGCCGCTCGAGCGCGACGAGCCGGCCGACGGGGGCCAGAGCCGCATCGTCAAGCGATGCGCATTCGCTGAGGTCGAGATCGACGAGCCGTTCAAGATCCACGAGCGCGGCCAGGCCCGCGCCGGTGACGGCGGTCTTGGCCAGCCGCAGCCGCTTAAGCGACGGGAACCGGGCGATCACCGGCGGGGCATCGTCGGCCGCCAGTGTCTGGGCGAGCGTCAGTTCCTCGAGCCGCGTCAGCGGTGTGAGCGTCTCGAGCCCCACCTCGCTGACCCAGAGGTGATCGAGCATCAAAGTCCGCAGCGACCGCAGTCGGGACACGTGTGCCATGCCCGCGTCGTCCACGGTGGTGGCCCCCGACTTGCCGGAGAGTCGCAGCGCCGCCAGCCGCTGGAGTCCGCCCAGGCGGGCCAGGCCCGCATTCGTGATGCGGCAGTCCCGCAGGTCGAGGTTGCGGAGCGTCGCGATCCGGCCGATCGGCTCGAGCGTGTCGTCGTCGGCGTCGGTGGCCGCCAGGACGAGGCTCTCCAGGGCGGGCAGTTCGGGCAGGGCCGCCAGGATCCCGCGGCCGACCGCCGGCCCCTTGAACCGCACCTCCACCACCGCCCCGGCGTCGTTCCTGGCGAGCGTGGCCCCCGCGGCGGTGAGGGCTTCGTCGGTGGGGGGCTCCGCCGCGGCCACGGCGGCCGGCAGGGCGAGCAGTGCGGCGACGGCGAGGCGACGGAGGGCGAGCATGGCAACCACTGGGACGCGCGACTTCCCGCCGACCGATTGCGTGGCGGTGCATCGCCGGGGAGGATAGCATCCGCAGCTTCGCGTCTGCCCGCGGCGTTCCCGCGGATCTTTCTCGGAGGCCACTCATGTCCGCTCCCCGCCCGGCCCGCCGTCTCAGTCGTCGCCAGGTCGTGAAGGTCCTCGCCGCCGGCCCGCTCGTGGGGGTGTTCAGCGGCATCGGACCGCGGGTGTCCCTGGCGGCCAACGACAAGCTGCAGATCGCCTGCATCGGCGTGGCCAACCAGGCCGGGGCGAACCTGAACGCCGTCGCGGGGCAGGCGATCGTGGCCCTCTGCGACATCGACGACACCCACCTCGAGCGGCTGACGGCACCGCAGCCACGCTTTCCGGGCGCGCGGGTCTACAACGACTACCGCGAACTGATCGACAAGGAGGTGGGCAAGGTCGACGCGGTCGTCGTGAGCACGGCCGATCACCATCACGTGCCGGCCTCGATCCAGGCCGTCCGCAAGAAGATGCACGTCTACTGCGAGAAGCCACTGGCCCACACCGTCGCCGAGACGCGGTTGCTGACCGAGGAGGCCGCCAAGGCGGGCGTGGCGACGCAGCTGGGCACCCAGATTCACGCGGGCGACAACTACCGCCGCGTCGTCGAAATCATCCGCAGCGGTGCGATTGGGTCAGTCGACGAGGTGCACGTCTGGGTGGGCAAGGGCTGGGGGGGCGGCGACCGGCCGGATGGAGGCGAGAATCCGCCCAAGACGCTGCACTGGGATCTGTGGCTCGGTCCGGCGCCGGTGCGGCCCTACGTGCCGGGCCGCTACCACCCGGCCCAGTGGCGGCGCTGGTGGGATTTCGGCAACGGCACGCTGGGCGACATGGGCTGCCACTACATGGACCTGCCCTTCTGGGCGCTCGACCTGAAGTATCCGACCGCCTGCGAGGCGGAAGGGCCGCCGGTGCATCCCGAGACCTGCCCGCTGGGCCTGATCGTCCGCTACGAGTTTCCGGCCCGGGGCGACAAGCCGGCGATGAAGTTCACCTGGTACGACGGCAACCTGGTGCCCAAGGAGGTCAAAGGTCAGCGGGTGCCGGGCAGCGGCGTGATGTTCGTGGGGAGCGAAGGGATGATGTTCGCCGACTACGGCGGGTACCGGCTCTTTCCCCAGGAGAAGTTCGCCTCGTTTACGCCTCCGCCGCAGACGATTGCCAACTCAATCGGCCACCATGCCGAATGGATCCAGGCCTGTCGTGAGGGCACGCCCACGACCTGTGCCTTCGGCTACTCGGGCCCGCTCTCCGAGGCCGTGCTGTTGGGCAACGTCGCTTACCGGTCCGGCACACGGATCGAGTGGGATGCGGCCGCGACCCGTGTAACCAACTCGCCGGAGGCCGATGCCCTGGTCCGTAAGGCGTATCGTCGGGGCTGGGAAGTAGCCTGAGCAACGGGGGTGGCGCCGCCCGCCGGCGACGGCGGCGGCCCGATTCGACCCGGGGAATAGGCCGGTCGCCGCGTTCGACGGCGGGCTCTCGACCCGCGGACCGTTCTTGGCTACGCTACGGTCCTGCCGCCGGGCGATCCCTCGCACCTTCTTTCGACTCATGGCCGCCACCGCGCCCGCTGCTGATTCCACCTACGCCGTCGTCGTCGACGGCGGTCGCCAGTACCGGGTGATGGAGGGTCAGGAACTCGAGATCGACTTTCGCCATCTGCCGGCCGGTAGCGAGGTGGTCTTCGCAGACGTGCTGGCCGTCAGGAAGGCTGGCAAGCTCACGCTCGGCAAGCCCAAGGTGAAGGGCGCGAAGGTGAACGCCGAGGTTTTGGGGCTCGTGCAGGGCGAAAAAATCTTCGTCCAGAAGTTCCGCCGTCGAAAGAACTACCGCCGTCGCACCGGTCACCGGGCGGTGTCGACGAAGGTGCGTGTCTCGAGCATCACGGCCTAGGTCGGTCCACGGTCCGGCGGATCGTTCCGCGGTCGGCCCGACGATGGGCCTGCAGCAGGCCCGCGGCAATCGTGGCTTTCGTGGCGCGCCGGAGCGGAGCGGGCGAGTCGTTCCCGTGCGGACCGGAGCGCGGGAGATGCCGTCCCGCGGGCTGGTGTTCGTGGTGGTGGGCCTGATCGGCGCCGCGACGACCGAGGCGGCCGACCAGCTCGGCTCCAACCGCGATATCAGGCCGATCCTGTCCGACAACTGCTTCGGCTGCCAGGGGCCGGACGATCGGGATCGAAAGGCCGGGCTGCGGCTCGACACGCCGCCGCAGGCCGTCGACTCCGGCCTGCCCCCGATCGTCCTCGGGAAACCGGAGGCGAGCGAGCTGAACGCCAGGATCCTGGCCGACGACGCCGACGTGATCATGCCGCCACCGGAGAGCCACAAGACACTCTCGGTGGAGCAGAAAGCCACACTCCGCCGCTGGATCGCCGAGGGCGCGGCCTACGAGCCGCACTGGGCCTAGGTGCCCCCCGTGCGGCCGGCGCTGCCCGTTAGGCGGCAGGCCTCGCGGCCGCCGCCGAGGCCGATCGCGTGACGCTCCTCCGCCGCGTCACGCTCGACCTCACGGGCCCGACCCCCACGCGGGCTGCAGCAGAGGCGTTTCTGGCGGATTCGTCGCCCGACGCCGACGAGCGGGTCGTCGATCGGCTGCTCGCCTCGCCCCGTTACGTACGGCGAGCGGATGGCGGTCGACTAGCTCGACGCCGCCCGGTACGCCGACACCAACGGCTACCAGGTCGACCGCGACTGCGAGAACTGGCCCTGGCGCGACTGGGCGATCGCGGCCTTCAACGACAACATGCGGTTCGACCAGTTCACGATCGAGCAGATCGCTGGCGACCTGCTACCCGAGCCCAGCCGCGGAACCGGCTCGGCTTCGCCCGGTGGCTGGTGTCGGCCGACAACCCTGTGCCGGCGCGGGTGGCCGTGAATCGCTTCTGGCAGGCCTTCTTGGGCACCGGGCTCGTGGCCACCGCCGAGGACTTCGGCTCGCAGGGCGGGCCGCCGAGCCATCCGGAGGTGCTCGACTGGCTGGCCGTCGAGTTTCGCGAGAATGGCTGGGACGTGAAGCGGCTCGTCCGGCTTCTCGTGACCAGTGCCGCCTATCGGCAGTGGTCAGCGATCTAGGCGGGGCTGGCCGATCGCGATCCGCAGAATCACCTGTCGGCCCGCGGCCCGCGGTTCCGCCTGCAGGCGGAGTTCATCCGCGACCAGCCCTTGGCGGCGGCCGGACTGCTCCGCCCGCTGGTCGGCGGGCCATGGGTGAAGCCCTATCATCCGCCCGGCCTCTACGAGCAGGTGGTCGCCCAGAAGGACAACCCACGAGCCACCTACGAGCAGGGGCGAGGCGGCGACCTCCTGACGCGGTCGCTGGAGCGGTTCCAGGCGGACTACGCGGCGGCCAAGGCCCACGACCTCGCCGACGATGCGATCGTAGCCCAGATTCGGCTCTGCCGCGACGAGACGGTGATGAGGAACTGAGCCGTGAACTGCACGACCCGCTCCAGACCGCGATCGCCTGGCGTCAGTTCCTGGGAGCGCCCCGCACGACCGCAGGCACAGCGGCGTTCGCCACGCTGCTGGGGCCTTCGGCGCGGGTAGCCGGCGGCCTGACGGGCTTCCCGAACTAACCCCCCGGGCCCGCCGGGTGCTCTGGCTCGACCCCTACGGCCGCGACCATCATCCCCGGTGTTGCTCGGTCTGGATGGCCGGCGCCGGGGTGAAGCCCGGCACGGTGTTCGGCGAAATCGACGACTTCTCCTTCCACGTCGTCCGTGATCCGGTACACATCCACGACCTCAACGCCACGACTTTGCATCTCTTGGGCATCGACCACACGAAGCTGACCTACCGCTTCGCCGGCCGCGACTATCGGTTGACGGACGTGCACGGAAAGGCGGTCAAGGGAGCATTGTCCTGACGTCAGGCCCGGAGGGCCCGGTGCGCGACCCGATTTCGTAGTTCGGGGTCTTCCGTGCCGCGTCGCCGGACGTTCGCATCGGGCATCCTACCCTCGCTCACCCTGTGCCGGCCGCGCTTCGCCATCCTGGCTTCGCTTTCCTACAAGGCCGGCTCCACGGCAGGGGCGACCCCTCGCGGGTTGTCGATCATTGAGGTTCGGGCGACGGCGAGAGGTTCGGGTGGGTGCCGCTTTCAAAGTCCCAAGCCCGCGAGCGGGCCGCCCGTGCGGCAGAGGGCGTCGACGGTGGTCGCAACGGCCGGGTCTTCCTCGACGGGGGGCGCATGATGCGGCTTGAGCCGCGCATCGATCACCAGCGGCCCCCGGCAGCCCCAATGCTTGTGCCGGATCTCGGCCTCGACGCCGTGCACGTCGGCCGCGGGATTCGATCGCGTGAACGTGATCCACAGAAAGTTCTCGAGCGTGGCCGCCGTGAAGCCCGCGTCGTCGACGATCACGAGCAACGGAAAACGCCGCAGGGGATGGTCGGGCCCGATCGCGAGGCAGAGCCGCGCTACGTCGCCGCCCCAGCCCGCCTCTGTGGCCGGTGCCCAGATCGCGGCGTCGTTCACCGCGTCGAGCGACGGCCGCGGCTCGATGCGCGGCCCCTCGACGGCCACCACGCCCGGGAGGCAGAGCCGCGGGTTGGCGAACCCGGCCGGGAGCGTGATCCCCGCGGGCAACTCCGCGGGCAGTTCGCGGATGGCGGGCCCGCGGGCCGCCACCACGAGTTTCGAGCCGGCATTGAAGCCCGATCCCGAATAGTCGAGCGTGTCGATCGTGGTCTCGGTGTGGAAGTGACAGTCGCGGCGCCAGTCGGCCCGTCCGAGCAGACACGACAGCAAGGGCCTCACGTCGTGCGCATCGAGCCCCAAACAGTCGCCGCCGTTGACGATGAAGAGATACTTGGCCAGTGACAGTTGGCCCTGCCCGAGGATGGCCGAGGCCTGCGTGAGCAGTTCCGCCGGCCGGTC
>VGYP01000011.1 GCA_016872955.1 Planctomycetota bacterium | reverse complement strand
CACCGACAAGCCGGTGGCCGCCCTGCTCGAGGATCTCGAGCGGCGCGGCCTGCTCGACGAGACGCTGGTCATCTGGGGAGGCGAGTTCGGCCGGCAGCCCACCGCCGAATATGCCAAGGGCACTGGCCGCGACCACAACTCGTTCGGCTTCACGATGTGGATGGCCGGCGGCGGCATCAAGGGGGGCGTGAGTGTCGGCGAAACCGACGAACTCGGCGCGGTGGCGATCTCGCCCGGGCCGGGCCACGGTAACGGGGACAAGCCCGGCTTCCACGTCAAGAGCCTGCACGCGACTGTGCTCCACTGCCTCGGTCTCGATCCCAACCGGCTCTCCTACTTCTTCGGCGGGCTCGATCAAAAGCTCGTCGGGGTCGAGCACGTCGAGCCGATCAAGGAGGTGCTGGCGTGAACGGACGTCGAGCATTGCCGAGCCGCCGCCCCGCCGCCCGATGCGCGGCCATGGAGACGGTGCTACTGACGGGCCTGCTCGTGGTCGTCGAGCCGCTGCGAGCCGAGCTGCCGCCGACGGCCGCACAGACCGGCGGGGTGCGGCGAGTGATCGCGGCGGACGATTCGACCCGGACCTTGGCCGCGATCGGACCCGACGGTCGCGTGGACTGGAAACTCCCCTGCCGGCAGATCCACGATCTGCACCTGCTGCCCGACGGCCATCTCCTCTACCAGGATGGCTGGACCCGGATCGTGGAGCTGGACGCCGACCGCACGCCGGTCTGGGAATACGACGCCAAGGGCAACGGCAACGCCGACAAGGCGGTTGAGGTGCACGCTTTCCAGCGGCTGCCAGGCGGTGTCACGATGATCGTCGAGTCAGGCCCGGCCCGGATCATCGAAGTCGACCGCTCCGGCGCGATCCGCCACCAGCTGCCGCTCAAGGTCGATGCCTCTTCGGCCCATTCCGACACCCGCAACGCCCGCAAGACGGCCGCCGGCACCTATCTCGTCGCCCACGAGAAGGACGGCGTGGTACGGGAATACGACGCCGACGGCAAGGTGATCTGGGAGTTCGACGTGCCGCTGTTCGACAAGCCCCGCAAGGGTGGCCACGGACCGGAGGCCTTCGGCGATCAGGTCTACTCGGCCGAGCGGCTCGAGAATGGCAACACGCTGATCGGCACGGGCAACGGCCACTCCGTGCTGGAGGTGACGCCCGGCAAGCAGATCGTCTGGCGACTCGACCAGCACGACCTGCCGGGCATCACGCTGGCCTGGGTGACGCAGGTGCGGCGGCTGCCCGGCGGCAACACGCTGCTGGTCAACTGCCACGCCGGCCCCGACAACCCGCAGATCATCGAGGTCACGCCCGACAAGAAGATCGCGTGGACATTCAAGGACTTCAAGACCTTCGGCAACTCGCTGCCGGTGGCGCTGGTGTTCGAGCCGTGAGCGCCGCGGGGACGCGGTCGCGGGTCCCCTGCCTGCCTTGAATCCTCGTCGTCACGGCCCTGGCCCCCGGCTGCCGGCCGGAGGTGCCGCAGGGCGATTCCTCGCGTGAGTCCTTCGCCGCGCAGCTGCAGCGGGTGCAGGGCGGGCTGGCCGACGTCGGCTTTGCCGCGCTGGCGGACTGCCGCGGGCTGTGCGACCTAAAGGTGCCGCAGGCCGCCTGCAAGGCCACCGGCATCCGGTCGCTCGTGGCCCTTCGCGGCCTCGCGGGCCCGGAGATGGCCCGGGCAGTCGCCGCCCTGCCCAGGCTCCAGTCGCTGCACCGGATCGACGTCCCGATCGGTGATGAGGGCCTGGCGGCGCTTGCCGAGCTGGCGAGCCTCTCCAATCTCTACCTCGACGGGGCGGACGCGACGGCCACCGCATCGCGGCCGAGCGTGTCTCGTACATGCTCAACCGTCTCGCGCCGCTTCGCCTGGCTCAGAAGTTTCCCGAGGCCGCCTCCCGAAGGATCGCCTTGTCCATCTCAGCGGCCGCCAGGAGCCGCTTCAGCCGGGTGTTCTCCTTCTCGAGATCCGTCAGCCGCTTGGCTTGGTCCTTCCGCAGCCCGCCGTACTCCCGCTGCTAGCGGTGATACGTCTGTCGATCGCACCAAGCTTCCGCACCACTTCCGGCACGGTCTTGCCTCGGGCCAACTCGACCTCGGCGTCGCGAAGCTTCCCGATGATCTGCTCCGCCGTGAACCTCTTTCCTCACGGCATCTACCGCCCTCCCTTGGTTGCGACCTCACCCGGATTCTCGCTCCGAATGTGGACTCGTTGAAGGGGGGCAGGCCAATGATCGGCAGGGGGAGCGAGTCGGCCCGTGTGGCGGAACCGGCTGGCGGGGTGGCCGAACCGAATCTTCACGGAATCCGTACAGGATCCTCATGCGGGCGGACTGGACCGCCCCCCTAGGATTCCGACGTGCGACGATCGCAGGGCGTGTGATCCCGACCCGTCAGGGAGTGACGACCATGAACCGCGACGACCTGCTTTCGCTCTGCGACCGCTTCGCGAGCCGCCGCCGGCAACTGCTCGTCGGCCGACTGAGCGTGGAACTAATCGCCCCGGTCGAGGATCCGGTGCCGGAAATCGTCCGCAGTTTCCGCGCCGCGGAGATCTCCGAGAGCGAGAAGAATGCGCTGTTGTCGTTGGTCGTGGAGGAGGAGGAAGCCGACTTCTGCGACGAGGAAGTCTGTATCACCGACCCCTATGCCGATGAGCACGCGTCGACCTGCGACGACGAGGGCTGACGGGGCCAGGGCGGCTTTGCAGGGCCGCCTGTCACCTCCTGCCCCGCCCGAGGCGTGATTAGAATAGGGTCCGGCTGGGCTCCTGTCAGGCACCGCGGGCATTTTCTTCGTGTTCCCATTGGCACTCCTGCCCGACCGCTTGGGCTGCAAGGCCTCCCGGCGACGGCTGTTGATCCTGCTCGCCCTGACGCTGGGACCGCAGGCGGTCCGCGGGGCCGGTGCGGACGACTTTTTCGAGAGCCGGGTGCGGCCGCTCTTGGTCGCCCGCTGCCAGGAATGTCACGGCGCGAAAGTGTCCGAAGCGGGACTGCGGCTCGACAGCCGGCGGGGCGTCCTCGCCGGCGGCCGCTCGGGTCCCGCGGCGATCGCGGGAGACATCGACCGCAGCCGGTTGATCGAGGCCGTCCGGCGGGTGGGCGAACTGCCGATGCCGCCGGATGACCCGCTCGATCCCGCCGACGTCGCGGTGCTCAAGCGGTGGGTGGCCGATGGCCTGGCCTGGAGCGGACCCGGTAGCGAGGGGCAAGAGGGACCTGCACCGAGTCCGGTGGCCGACCCGGACATGCGGCTGGCGGAGGCCCTGGCCACGCATTGGTCCTTTCGGCCGCCGCAGCGTCACCAGCCGCCTGCTCTGCCCGCGTCCTTCCCGGAAGATATCCGCCGGGCTTGGTCGGCGTCACCCGTCGATCGCTTTGTGGCCGCGGGCATCGCGGCCGCGGGCCTCACGCCGGCGCCCGCAGCGCCGCCGGAGCACCTCATCCGCCGCCTGAGCTTCGACCTGACCGGCCTGCCCCCCGCGGCCGCAGATGTCGATGCCTTTGCCGCCGATCCGTCCGACGCGGCCTATGCGTCGCTCGTCGACAGGCTGCTCGCCTCTCGGGAGCATGCCGAGCACTGGGCCCGCACGTGGCTCGACCTGGCGCGTTATGCCGACACGATGGGGTATGCCTTCGACGGCCAGACCAGTCTCTACCCGTTCGCCTGGACGTACCGCGACTGGGTCATCGGTGCGCTGCACAAGGATCTACCCTACGACCGGTTCGTGATCCTGCAGATCGCCGCCGATCTCGTCACGCCCCCGGTGCCGCGGGCCGACCTGGCGGCGCTGGGGTTCCTGACGGTCGGTCGCACCTTCATGGGCAACGAGCACGACGTGTTCGACGATCGGATCGACCTCGTGACCCGTGGCCTGATGGGCCTGACGGTGGCCTGCGCCCGCTGCCACGACCACAAGTACGAGCCGGTCGGGATGGCCGACTACTACGCCCTCCACGGCATCTTCGCCAGCTGTGAGATTCCCGAGCAGTTGCCCGTGATCGGGCCGCCGCCACCGGGCCCCGAGGCCGACACCTTCGCCGCCACGATGGCGGGCCTGGAGCAACGCGAGGCGGAGTATGGACGGACCATCCACGAGCGGGCCACCCGCGAAGCGATCCAGCACGCGGCCGACTACCTCCTCGAGACCTGCCGGCCGTTGCCGCGGCCCGACGGTCGGCCGCCGCAGTTGGCCGACGGCTACGAGATCGAGCAGTTGCTCGTCGACCGACTGGTGCGAAAGCTCGAAGGGGCCGGGCCGGACCATCCGGTGCTCGGCCTCTGGGTGGCTGTGCGGGGGCAGTCCGACGAGGCATTCCCCACGGCCGTGGCCGCCGTCACGACGGCCTGGCAGGCCGCCGGTGAGGCGGCGGTGAACGCCGCGCTGCGGGCCGAGGTCCGCGCCGCCCACCCCGCCGCTCCGCGGCCGCTGGCCGAGACCTTCGCCCGCGTGATCGCGCGGGCGCATGCGGCGGCTGGCACCGCGGAGGACGACGCCCACCTGGCGGCGGTGCGCGAAACCTTCACGCTGCCCGGCGCGCCGCTGGTCGTGCTGCCCGGTGAAGTCGCCCGGGTGGCGCGGCGCGAGGAGGAGGTGGAACTGCGAAAGCGGCGACGCGACATCGCCGCGTTGCAGGCCAAGGCGTCGGGCGGCCCGCTACGGGCAATGGTCCTCCGCGACGTGGAGCAGCCGCACGACAGTCCGATTTTTCTGCGGGGTCAGTCCGACCGGATCGGCGAGGTCGTGCCCCGCCGGCTGCCCCGACTGCTCGGTGGCGAGGCGGTCGACCGCCGCTCCAGCGGCCGGCTCGAACTCGCCCGCGGCATCGCATCGCCGGCCAATCCGCTCACCGCCCGTCTGATCGTCAACTGGGCCTGGACCCACCACTTCGGCCGTGGCCTGGTCGCCACGCCCGGCGACCTCGGCCTGCGCGGCGATCCGCCCAGCCATCCGGAACTGCTCGACGACCTCGCCCGCCGCTTCGTGGAGGACGGCCGCTGGAGTCTCCGCTGGCTGCACCGCGAAATCGTCACCAGCCACGCCTGGCGGCAGGCCAGCCGCATCCGGTGCGAGGGGCATGCGGTCGATCCCGAGAACCGCCTAGTGGCCAGGGCGAACCGTCGGCGGTTGGACTGGGAGGCCTGGCGGGACAGCCTCTGCGCAGCCGCCGGCACGCTCGACCTCGCCCGGGGGGGCGGCCCCGGCATCGACCCGGTCGCCACCGAACGGATCGACGTCCGCTCGCTCTATGCCCAGCTCGACCGGCAGGACGTGCCCGGCATCATGCGGTCGTTCGACATCGCCAATCCCGATGCGGCGGTGCATGCCCGCGTCCGGACGATCGTCCCGCCGCAGTCGCTGGCGTCACTCAACGCTCCGCTGGTCGTGGAGGCCGCCCGCCGGCTCGCCGACCGAGCCGCGGCGGCCGCTGGCGGCGACGGCGACGAGGCCTTCGTGCGGAGCGTCTGGCGGGCGGCCCTGTCCCGGACTCCCTCGGCCGACGAGGCAGCGCTGGCGATGGTCTGGCTGGCGGACGAGCGTCGCGGCGAGTCGGCGGCGGACGCCGCCGCCGACGGACGACACTTCGGGCCGCGGGAGCGTCTGGCGCAGGCGGTGCTGGCCACGGCTGAGTTCGAGTTCCTGGACTGAGCGATCCGCGGGAGACGAGATCATGACCGCACGAGCCGCCACTCCGGTCTCCCGCCGCGAGGCGCTCGTCCGCAGCGGTCTCGGCCTGGGGTGGCTGGGGGCCGCCAGCCTGCTGGCCGACGAGGGACGATCGAACGTGCCGGCCACGCTCGCCCCCCGACCGCCGCACTTCACGCCCCGTGCCCGGGCGGTGATCCACCTCTTCGCCAACGGTGGCCCCAGCCATGTCGACACCTTCGACCGCAAGGTGGCCCTCGATGCCTACGCCGGCCGCGAGATTCCGGTCAGTCTCAAGACCGAGCGTCGCACCGGCACCGCAATGCCCTCGCCCTTCGCCTTTCGGCGGCATGGAGAGAGCGGCCTGGAGGTGAGCGAGCTGTTTCCGGCGCTGGCCCGGCACGCCGACCGGCTGTGCGTCGTGCGGTCGATGCACGCCGACGTGCCCAACCACGAGCCCTCGCTGATGCTGATGAACTGCGGCGATCCGCGGCTCGTGCGGCCGTCCGCCGGTGCCTGGGTGACCTACGGCCTGGGCACGGAGAACCAGAACCTGCCGGGCTTCGTGGCGATGTGCCCTGGCGGCTATCCCATCAAGGCCACCGAGAACTGGCGGAGCGCCTTCCTGCCGGGCGCCTTCCAGGGCACCTACGTCGACACCCGCAAACGACGGGTGGAGGACCTCGTCCAGCACGTCAACCATCCCGTTCTCGACCGGGAGACGCAGCGTCGGCAGTTCGGCCTCATTGCCGGCCTCGACCGGCGTCACCTCGCCGACCGCGGGCCCGATCCGCTGCTCGAGGCGCGGCTGGCCTCGCTCGAGCTCGCTTGGCGGATGCAGGCGGAGGCGGCCGACGCCTTCGACGTGTCGCGGGAGCCGCAGCACGTGCTGGAGCGGTATGGTGACGACGTGCAAGGGCGGCAGATGCTGATCGCCCGACGATTGGTGGAACGGGGCGTGCGGTACGTACAGGTCTGGCACGGCGAGGGACAGCCCTGGGACAGCCACGAGGACATCGCCAAGAACCACCGCAAGCTGGCCCGCGAGAGCGATCGGGCGATCGGCGCCCTGCTCGACGACCTCGTCGGACTGGGCCTGCTCGAGACGACCCTCGTGCTCTGGGGGGGCGAGTTCGGCCGCACGCCGACCGTCGAACTGCCCAGCGACGCCGGCGTCAAGGCGCCGACGGGTCGAGATCACAATCATTACGGGTTCAGCGTCTGGCTGGCCGGCGGCGGGATCAAGCCGGGGCACGTGCACGGCGCTACCGACGAGTTCGGCTTCCGGGCGGTCGAGAACCGCATGCACGTCCACGACCTCCAGGCGACGATGCTCCACCTGCTGGGCCTCGACCACGAGCGGCTAACCTACCGCCACAGCGGTCGTGACTTCCGCCTCACCGACGTGCACGGTCGCGTGGTCTCCGAGATCGTCGCCTGACCCGCCCGCTCGACACGGTTCCCGCCATGTACCGAGGCAGACCGCATCGTTCCCGCCCCCGGCTTTTTTCGGCCGGTCGTCGGGAGTGGTGGCCGACGGCCCTCGTGATCCTCGTGGTCGTGGCCTGGAGCCTGGCCGTATGGATGTGGCCACCCGCCGACCGTGCCGGCCGTCCGCTCTGGCGGGTCGAAACCGTGCACGACGGCGACACGGTCACCTGCCGCGACGAGGCGGGGCAGCGCTGGAAGATCCGCCTGCAGGGCATTGACACTCCCGAGCACGGCCAGCCGTTCGGGGACGCGGCTCGGCGGCTCCACCGCGGCCTCTGGGCCGACGATCGGCCCGTCGAGCCGCGTCAGTGGCGGGCGGAGCGTGCCCGCGATCAGGGCCCATGATCGTGGCCGCGGCCGCCCGCGACGGGCGGCACTTTCCCGCGGTCGGTGCGGTGGTTTAGTGTCAGGTGCTTATGAGTCATCCGCGGGACGTCGTCATCACCGGTGCCGGCGTCGTCACCCCGATCGGCATCGGCGTCAGCGCCTTCTGGGACGCACTGGCCTCCGGTGCCAGCGGCATTCGCCCCGTCGATCTGTTCGACGCCAGTTCGCTGCGGGTCCGTTTCGGCGGGCAGATCACCGATTTCGATCCCAAGCTCTCCATCCGCCCGCGGAAGAGCCTCAAGGTGATGAGCCGGGAGATTCAGCTTGGCTTCGCCGCGGCGGATCTGGCGGTGCTCGATGCGGGACTCGGACCGGGCGGCGTGGAGGCGGAGCGATTCGGCGTCGTGTTCGGCAGCGACATGATCTACGCCGACCTCGAGGATCTCGAGCAGACCTACCGGCGGTCGAGCCGCCAGGGCACGTTCGATTTCCACCTCTGGTCGGAGGCGATCCACGAGGAGCTGCATCCCCTCTGGTTGCTCAAGCATCTGCCCAACATGGCGGCCTCGCACATCGCCATCGCCCACGAGGCCCGCGGTCCGAACAACTCCATCGTGTTGGGCGACGTGTCGAGCCTGCTCGCCGTGGCCGAGGCCGCCAGCGTGATCCGCCGCGGCTGGGCCGACGTGATGCTGGCGGGCGGCACCGGCTGCCGCCTGCATCCGACCGCCCTGGTGGCCCGCGGCGACGCCCAGCTCTCCCATCGCGACGATTTCCGGGCAGCCTGCCGGCCCTTCGACCGCGATCGAGACGGGATGGTCAACGGGGAGGGAGCCGGCACGATCGTGCTCGAGGCCCGTGAGCATGCCGAGCGGCGCGGGGCCACGATCCGCGGTGAACTACTCGCCGCGGCCGCCCGCTGCGAGCCCGGCGCGCACCGCATGGGGCTCTCCGGCCATGCCCTGCGGTTGGCGATCCGGGCGGCCTGCCAGTCGGCCCGGCTGGGCCGTCACGACATCGGCCACGTGCACGCCCACGGCGTGAGCAGCGTGGCGATGGACCGCGCCGAGGCCCGGGCGATCGCGGCCGAACTCGGCGACGTGCCGGTCACGGCGGCCAAGAGCAACTTCGGCCACCTCGGCGCCGGTGGCGGCGTCGTGGAACTGGTGGCCAGTCTGCTGGGCCTCGCCCGCGGCCTCGTGCCGGCGACGCTCAACTACGAGACGGCAGACCCGGAATGCCCCGTCAACATGGTGCATGGTCAGCCGCTCGCCGGCCGCCCCGCCACCGCCTTGAAGGTGAACCTGTCGTCGACGGGCCAGGCGGTCGCCGTCGCGATTCGTGGTCACCAACTGCCGTAGAAGCCGAACGAGAGGCCGTTGTAGAAGGTCTGGCCGCCCACGTCGATCGCGTTGTTGTCGCGGTTGTCGAGGTTGAACTGGCGAGAGGCCGTGGCTATGCCGGCCACCCACAGGAAGTCGTAGCCGACCTGGAGCGAGAAGTTGGGCGTGATCTGCCACCCGGCCAGGAGCGTGAGATCGCCGATGAAGCCGGCGCCGGTCCGTGTCGCTTGATCGGAGAAGTTGGTCGTGCCCTGCGGTCCGGTGCTCGTCGTGTTGATGCCCACGGCCGACTGCGACGTGCTGGCGAACGTGAGGGCCGGAGCGGCGCGGCCCCGCAGCCCCCAGTAGTAGAACTCGTTCTGACTGATCAACTCGCCGCCGAGGTTGGCGCTCAGCAGCCAGTTGCCGGTGTTGATCACGTAGCGGCCACCGAACTGGTCGGTGCTCGTGCCGGGCCGGAGGCTCGTGAACGAGAAATCCTCGTTCACGTTGGCCAGGCGGGTGCCGATGATCAGGGCCGGCAGCCAGCCCCGCTCGGCGTGCCTGGTCCAGTTGCCCCCGGGCGACATCACGAGCTGGTCGCGGCCCAGCCGCCGGCGGAGCTTGTAGTTCCACTCCCAGCTGTTGAAGTCGGAGTTGAGCGTGGTGGCGTAGGTCTCGGCAGCGTTGAAGCCCGGTGCGCCGAAGTACAGGGGCGTGTAGAGCGAGTTTTCCAGCACCGCGTTCCAGCCATCCGTGTCCTCGTAGGACATGCCGCCGTAATAGACGAACTCGAAGAAGCGGTCGCGGTCGAGATAGTCACGGCCGAGCGACTTGCCGATCGTGGCCCGGGCCCCCGGGGCCACGTTGAAGGGCTGCGCAAAGGTGGTGTAGGTGACGTCCCGCGTGCCGATGTCGGCGGCGATGATCGTGCGGTTGTTGCGGCTGCGGTCCAGCCACAGGCTCTCGCCGCCGACGTACCAACCGCCATTCCAGAACCAGCGGCCGGAGGAGGCCTCGAAGGGCATCTCGTCGAGGGCCTCGTCGTCGATCAGCATCCCGTCGAACGCGGAGACGTCCATCAGCGCCGGCGGCGGGACGACGGCGTCGGGCGGGCCGGCGACGGGCGGCGTGGGCAGCAGTTCGGCCCGCTCGAGCGCCGGGGCCGGCTCCGGGGCGGGACGCGGCTCGCTCTCGCCGATGGGAGTGAGCACGAGCTGCTCGTCCGACACCGGCTCGACCGCGCCGACGAGATCGACCTCACCGAAGGTCGTGGCCCGGGCTGGCTGCCAGACGAGGCCGCCGATCATGAGGCCGGCGACCATCCGCACGATCCAGGTTGTCAGCGAGCAGGGCACGGTCGGGGCGTCCTGACTTGGTCTCGATGCCGGAAAGCAAAAACTCACCGACAGAGTCATCGTCATCCGCACGACCAGTGCAGCAGGAATTTTCGGCACGGTCGCAGCCTGTCGGCCCAGCTTGCCCGGCTTGCCGCCGCCGCACGCCACCCGGGCCGGCAGCCGTCATCGCCGGCACGCCCCGGAAAACCGCTCGTTCGGGCGGTCCGCTCCAGCAAGGCGGCCCCAAGACACGATTTTCCCTGGAGCGGGCGGCGCGTCGGTCGCCCCGGGAGTCCGACATGCCCGTCCATCGCCACCGTCTGCTGCTCGCCGGCCTGCTGCTCTTCCTGCTCGGTCTGCAGTTCCGAATCGTCGACTCGTTCACGCTCAACGAGCGGTCGACCCACTTCGTCGCCGCCCGGCTCGGTGCCGGCCCGCAGCAGCAGGCCGCGGTCTGGCAGGCCCCGCCGCTCCGCAAGATCGTGCAGTTCCCCCGCTGGCTCGGCCTGGCCATGATGAGCGTGGGCGCCGTGCTGACGGTCAAGGGCATATCGATGAAGGGCGGCTGACGCGTTCGGTGGCCGTCGACGTCGCACGCCCTACGCCAGCACGTCCTCGATCAAGTTGCCGTAGACATCCGTCAGGCGGATGTTGCGGCCGCTGAACCGGTAGGTCAGCCGCGTGTGGTCGATGCCCATCAGGTGGAGCATCGTTGCGTGGAGGTCGTGGATCATCCACTTCTTCTCGATCACGCGGTAGCCGTAGTCGTCGGTCGAGCCGACGATCGTACCACCCTTCACGCCGCCACCGGCCATCCAGAGCGTGAAGGCCTGCGGGTTGTGGTCGCGGCCGTTGGACCCCTGCGCGAAGGGCGTGCGGCCGAACTCGCCGCTCCAGACCACGAGCGTCGAGGCCAGCAGGCCCCGGTCGCGGAGGTCTCGGATCAGCGCGGCGATCGGCTGATCGACGGCGCGGGCATTGTCCTCGTGGCCCCGGCGGAGATTGCCATGCTGGTCCCAGCGGTCTCCGCCGGTCTTCGGGCAGGTGAGCTCCACGAACCGCACGCCCCGCTCGACCATGCGCCGGGCCAGTAGGCACTCCGCGGCGAAGATGCGGGTCGGCTCGAACGGGCTCTCGAGGCCGTAGGCCCGCTTGGTGTCGGCCGTCTCGCCCGCGAGGTCGAGCAGTGCCGGCACCTGGGCCTGCATCCGCCAGGCCAGTTCCTGATTGGCGATCGCGCTTTCGAGGGCGTCGGGTGCCTCGCCCGCCGCCGCCAGTCGCGTCGCAAAGGAACGATCGAGCCGCCGGGAGAGCCCGAGCTTCGCCTCCTGCAGCGGCGGCACCTTCTCCAGAGGCTTGACGTTGGCCAGACCCGCGGGATTGGGCTTGATGACCGAGCCCTGGTAGGTGGCGGGCAGGAAACCGTTGGTGAAGTTGTCGAGGCCGCCCGGCGGAATCAGGCCGCCGTTGACGACCACGTAGCCCGGCAGTTCGTCGTTCTCGCTGCCCAGGCCGTAGGTGGTCCAGGCGCCCATGCTGGGCCGGCCCTGCAACCCCGACCCGGTGTGCAGAAAGTAGTTGGCGTTGGTGTGCTCGGGAAACTCGCTGGTCATCGAGCGGATGACGGCCAGCTCGTCGACGATGCCGCCGATATTCGGGAACAGGTCGCTGACGGGGATGCCGCTCTGGCCGTAGCGCTTGAACTTCCACGGGCTCGGCAACACCTTGCCGACGTTGTTGAACTGCGTCGCGTCGACCGTGAAGAGGCTGTGTGGATCCTTGCCGGCGTCCTGCTGCAGGCGGGGCTTGGGGTCGAAGGAGTCGACCTGGGAGACGCCACCGTCCATGTAGAGGAAGATGACGCTCGTCACCCGTCCGGGGTGGTGCAGGGCCGAGACCACGCCGTTGCCCGCTCGGGCGGCGTCACGATGGAGCAGGGCCGAGGCGGCCACGGCCCCGAAGCCGCAGCCGGCCTGGGCGAGAAGTTCGCGTCGCGAGACCGGCGCCGGCCGAAAACGGCCGCAGTGGTAACGGCGACTCATGGGACGAAGATGAACTCCTTGGCGTTGAACAGCGCGTGGGCGAGGTCGGCCCAGGCCGCCTCCTGCCGCTGATCCTGGGTGAAATCACCGCCGTGCCCTTTGGTCTGGGCGGCCAGGAACTCCACTGCCGCCGCCGTCTCGGCGGCCTCCGGCATGCGACAGAACGCCGAGCGATACATCCGCTCGATGCGGGCCTCCGGGGCGAGCGTCGCGTCGCTGAGCGTCTGCTTGGCCCAGTGCCGCGACTGTTCCGTCACGAAGGGGTCGTTCATCATGGTCAGTGCCTGGGCCGGCACGTTGGTCACGTTCCGCCGTCCCATCGCCTGGAACGGCACAGGCAGGTCGAAGGCCACCAGAAAGCCGGGCAGGAAGTTGCGCCGCATCGTGGTGTAGATGCTGCGGCGGCCCGCCCCGTCGAGCGGTCCGGAGCTGGGGCGGCCGCGGCCCTCGTGGAAGTCGGTCAGGAACACCTCCACACCCTTGCCTCCTAGCCGCGGGTCGAGCCGGCCGGAGACGGCGAGCATCTTGTCGCGAATCGCCTCGCCCTCCAGGCGGCGGAGCGGGTAGTGGTGCATCAGCAGATTGAGCGGATCCTTCTCGACGGCGGTGGGATCGCGGGCCGAGCTCATTCTCCACGTGGCGCTCGTGACGATCTCACGGACCAGCTGCTTGACGTTCCAGCCCTCGGTGACGAACCGCACCGCCAGAGTGTCGAGCAGGGCCTGCGCGACCGGATCGGAAGCCGGTTCGCCGAGCTTGCCGAAGTTGTCGGTGGTGGGCACGAGGCCGCGGCCGAAGAGGTGATGCCAGATGCGGTTGACGGCCACGCGGCCGGTGAGCGGATTGGTGGGATCGAGGACGCGGTCGGCGAGCTGGAGACGGCCCGAGGAGTGCGAGGGCCAGTTCGGCTGGCGGGGGCCGTCGATGGCTTCCAGGAACCGCCGGGGAGAGACCTCGCCGGGCCGCGCGGCCGAGCCCTTGAGGAGCACGAACTGGTCGATGCCATTGCCGTCCAGGATCGCCGGCGCGATCGCCGAGCGGAGCTTCGCCTTGGCGAACACACCCGCCCGCAATCCGGCGGCGGCGGCCGCTTCGTCGGCCAGTCGCTTGGCCGGACCCTGCGCCCAGTCGAGCCCCGGCGCCGCGAGCACGCGGTCGGCGGCTGCCGCCAGGGCGGCGGAGTCGAGCGTGCCGGCCCGGCAGGCGGCCGCCGCCTCGGCCAGGATCGCCTTGCCCGCCGCGACCGGATCGCCGTCGCGGTCGAGTATCGCCGTCACCAGGGGATCGAGCCGGCGCGGCTCCTCGGCCGCGGCGACGACCTGGGCCACCTCGGCCGGTCCGCCGAGCGACGCGTATTCGACGTGGACGGTGTGGGCCGTGTCGCCCCACTTCAGATCCTTCCGCAGGTCTTGTCGTACCCAACGCCACTCGCCGTTGGTGTCGACATTCTGCACGGTGCTGCCGTAGAGTGGTCCATACACGACGATGTGGCTGTCGACCGTCGTGAAGATCTGCATCCGGCCGCGGACGCGATGCCAGAGCACACCCGTGCTGAGCCGCACCTTGGGCGTCCGCAGGATGCGGCCGGCCCGATCCAGCCGCCCGGGGCCTTCGGTCTCGGTCTCCCCGTCGTTCTTGCTCTGCGACCAGAAGGCGTCGCTCGCCGCGTAGCCGGTCGTCGCCAGTCGCACGTGGGGGGGCAGGGGGCCGCCCGCCGGCATGGGAAGCGGCTCGCCCGGCAGCACCGCCTCCGTCGCCCAGGCGGCGGCGTCACGGATCACGGGGGTCGAGGTGGGGCCGCGTGTGTAGTCAGCGATTACCACCTCGCGGGCCGACCGCGTCTCGATCGCGTCCCGATCGACACCCGCCTGGGCCACCTCGTCGGCCTTGGGAAGGACGGCCGCCGGATCGGCGGCGGCCGCGGCGAGGACGTCGGCCACCAGCGGCAGCAGCTTGCGACGCTGCTCGGCTTGCAGGGCTGCCGCCTCCGCGGCCACGGCGCGGTTGTGCTCGAGCGTCTCGAAGGGTACCTGCCGGTAACTGCTCGACATCACCATGCCGGCGATGGCGTAGTAGTCCTCGTTGGAGATGGCGTCGAACTTGTGGTCGTGGCAGCGGGCGCAGCCCAGAGCGAGGCCCAGAAAAGCCTTGCCGAAGGTGTCGACGCGGTTGTCGGTGCGGTCGGCCTCGTCCTGGAGGCTGTCGACCGGCGAATGCACCTCTTCGCCGAGAAACCAGAAGCCGGTTCCCAGAACCGACTGGTTCGCCCCCATCGCGTCGAGGCGGGGCGTGGCCACCAGGTCGCCGGCGATCTGCTCCCGCACGAACTGGTCGTAGGGGATGTTGTCGTTGAAGGCCGTCACGACCCAGTCTCGGTAACGCCAGGCGTTGGGGATTGGAAAGTCGTATTCGTGGCCCCGCGTCTCGGCGAACCGGACGACGTCCAGCCAGTGCCGGGCGAAACGCTCGCCGAAGTGGGGCGAGGCGAGCAGCCGGTCGACGTACTTCTCGAAGGCCGCCGGGTCGCTGTCGGCGACGAGGGCATCGACGTCGGCTGGAGCCGGCGGCAGGCCGGTGAGGAACTCCGCCGCCCGTCGGGCGAGGATCGCCCTGTCGGCCTCGGCCGCCGGCCGGAGGCCTGCCACCTCCAGGCGGGACAGTACGAAGCGATCGAGATCATCGCGGCACCAGCCGGCCGACTTCACGGCCGGCAGCGGTGCCGCCTGCGGGGCTTGCCAGCACCAGTGCTCAGCCTTCCGGCCGGCGATGTCAAACTCCCCGGCCGCTGCCTGGATGCCGTCGTCGGGCCAGGGGAGACCGCGACGCACCCAGTCCTCAAGTGTGGCGATCGCGTCGGCGGGCAGCTTGCCGTCGGGCGGCATCTGGAGGTCACCGTCGTAGTGGACGGCCCGCACGAGCAGGCTCGATTCGGGATGATCGGCCACCGCCACGCCCTCGGCCGCATGGAAGGCGGCCCGCGAGTCGAACGACAGTCCACCTTCCGGCTCGCCCTCCTTGGAGGAGTGGCATTCCGAGCAATGAGCCGCCAGCAGGGGCCGCACCTTGCCCTCGAAAAACTCGAGATCGGCGGCGGTCGGGGCGGATGACTCGGCGGCCGGAGCCGGCCCGGCGAGGAGCAGGGCGACTACGAGGCAGGCGGGCTTGAGCAGCGGGCTCATCGACCGCTGGAACGGGGACGCTGGCATCGCGATCACCTGCGGAGGGCGAGGCCGGATTCAGCCGCACCGGACCCCTCAAGTATAGGACGCTTCCGTCAGGATGGCAGCCGTTTTTTGCACCCAGGCGGCCTGCCGGGAGACCCGCCTTCCCGTCCTTGCCGCGGGTTCCCGACCGGGCGGCCGCCGCGTCCGGCGCTGCCCTCGGCGCGGGACCGTGTCTCACGCCGCCGTCACGCCGTGGCTCTCGCCGAAGTAGTACTTCTTGGCGTCGGGGTTGTTGAGGACCTCGTCGGCCGTGCCGTGGCAGAGCACCTTGCCAGCGCGGATCACGTAGCTGCGGTCTGTGATCGCCAGCGTTTCCCGCTCGCGATGGTCGGTGATCAGGATCGAGATGCCGTCGTCACGGAGTCCCTGGATGATCTTCTGGATCGAGTGGATCGTAACGGGATCGATGCCCGTGAAAGGCTCGTCGAGGAGGATGATCCTCGGCTCCGTCACCAGGCAGCGCGCGATCTCGAGCCTCCGCTTCTCACCGCCGGAGATGTAGTGGGCCCTGGAGCGGCGGATGCGGGTGATGTCGAACTGTTCGAGCAGCTGCTCGCACCGCTGCCGCCGTTCCTTCGGGGACAT
This sequence comes from Planctomycetota bacterium, assembly GCA_016872955.1. Lineage (GTDB taxonomy): Bacteria > Planctomycetota > Planctomycetia > Pirellulales > UBA1268 > QWPN01. Next base: position 8,107 of record VGYP01000011.1, on the reverse strand, counting down.
GCCGACGAGTTCCATGATCACCAGTAGGTTCTGTTCGACGGTCAGCTTCCGGAAGACGCTCTGCTCCTGGGCCAGATAGCCCATGCCGCCGTCACGGGCGCGCTTGTGCATCGGCCAGTCGGTGATCTCGAAGTCGTCGAGGAGCACACGTCCGGCATCGGGGATGACCATGCCACAGGTCATCCGGAAGCTCGTCGTCTTGCCGGCACCGTTGGGGCCGAGCAGGCCCACGATCTCGCCGGGGTCGACGTGGAAGTCGACCCCGTCGACCACCCGTCGGCGGCCGTAGTTCTTGACGAGCCCCTCGACCGACAACAGCGACATCCCTGCGCCTCGTGCGATGGCGGCCGATCCCGGCCGGTCACTTGACGAACCGCATCCTCCCGAAGTTCGGCAGGCAAGGCAATCGCAGTTCCCAGCCACACCGCTCGGCCACCTTGACGTTCCAGGGGGCGGGGACGGCGTGCGGCCAGAAGACCACCAGGGCCCGGCCCGTCAGCAAGCGTCGGTCGACGTGGTGGATCGGCTCCTCCGGGGTGCCCCAGGCCCGGCTGTCCTTGCTGGCGGAGGAGTTGTCGCCGAGCATGAAGAACTGGTCGGCGGCGAGCGGATAGGAGACGGCCGCCTCCTCCCGCTCGCGGCCGAGCAGGGCGGCCTGCGTGCCGCTGGCGATGTAATAGATATCGCGCAGCACCCGCAGGTTGGAGACCGTGACCTCGGCGGCGTCGGCGGTGATCCCCACCGGTGCCAGGTCGTCGGGCTGCGAGTCTCCCGGACGGCCGCCCCGGACCACCGGTCGGGTGTCGGCGGCGGCCTCCATCGGCCGCGTCCAAACGGTCGGCTGCGCGGTGGTCGCCCGGCGACCGTCGACGAACAACGACAACTCGTCGTCGACGTTGGCGAACACCACCCGCCACCGCCCACGACCACGCACCCTCGTCGGGACCGCGACGGCCGGGGTGTCCTGCCGGGAGGCGATGGCTAGGACGGCCTCGCCGGTCGCCAGATCGAACGAGCAGGTGTGCCGCTCCCCGGCCTCGACCAGGTCGACCACCAGTCGGCCGGTGGCGGCGCGGCTCTCGAGGTCCAACTCCACCGCGAGGTCGCCCACCCAGTGGCCCCCGTCGACGAGGGCGTTGTGGCGGGCGTCCCGATACAGCGCCACGTATTCGGGCGACTGGTTGTAGGGCTGAAAGTCGCCCACCAGCGCGGGCTCGACCTTCGGCAACCGGCTCTCCGGGCCTTCCCAGCCGTCCGGCACGAAGTGCCGCCAGCGGAGCGTCGCGGCACCGGCCACTACGGCGATCGAGAACGACTGTCCGCCGTCGGCCGCCACCCACCGCGGCTGCTCGCCCTCGCCCGACCAGTCGCTCCAGCCGGCCGGCCAGCCGGCGGCCTGCAGCGGCTGGGGCTCGTGGCGGCTGTCGTGCACGCACTGCAGCATCGACCGCATGGTGGCGGGCGGCTTGCGGGCGATCCGCGGCGGCTCGTCGTCTCGCGACGTCCACAGGTCACCTCCCGCGATGGAGAGGGTCTCGCCGGGCAGGCCCACCAGCCGCTTGATGTAGTTGATCCGCGCGTCCTCGGGATACTTGAAGACCACGACATCCCAACGGGACGGTTCAACGAAGTCGTAGGCCACCTTCTCGACGATGATCCGGTCCCCCGTGAAGGCCGGGTAGGCGTGGCGGTAGGTGCCGGAGGCGTCGGTCAGCCGCGTGGTCGCACCGCAGGTTGGGCAGCGGACCTGCCGCACGAACGACCGCGGATCGAGCCGGCAGGTCGCCTCGTCGAGCTCCTTGCTGCAGCCGACCCGGAAATCGTCACCGCAGGTGTCGCAGACGAGGTCGCGATGGCGGCCCATCAGCGTGGGGGCCATTGATCCGGTGGGGATCACGAAAGCCTCGGCCTCGAAGGAGCGGAACAGCAGGGCCAGCACGAAGGCCACGACGATCGACTCGACCGTCTCACGGCCCGCACCGAGCGGGTGCCGCACGAGGTCTGCCTGCCGCGGTGGATCGCCCGCCTTCCGCATCGTCATCGGCTGCTCACCTCGGCTCGCCGGCACCCTGCGTGGATTCGACCACGCCACTCGGGGCGACCGCCTGACAACGACAGTTTATCGTCCCCTGGCGCGGCGGCTCAATCGGCCGGCAGGATCAGTCGGACATCAGGGAGCGAGCAGGTCCGCCACCGTCCGTTCCACGTCCGCATAGCAGAAGGGCCGCCCGAGTTCCCGGGCCGCCATCTCGTCGTCATAGCGGATGGCGAGGACACCGTCCGGCTTCCAGACGTAGATCGCGGGCACACTGACGAGATCGAGTTTGCGATACATCGCGTCGGCCTCCTCGCGCGAGAGCATGTTGATCACGCCGCCGGCGCCGATCTTTTCGAGGAACGTTCGCACCGGGGGGAGGAACTCAGCCGGATCGCCGATCCCGTCGTAGTCGACGGCCAGCGACAGGCAGACGACCCGGTCGCGGTGGGCGGCGGCAAGCCGCACGAGCCCCGGAAACTCCTTCACGCAGGGGGGGCACGAGGTGCTCCAGCAGTCGAGCACGACGATCTTCCCGCGATGCCGCGCGACCTCCTCCAACAGGCAGGCGTGGTCGACGAGGGTCACGGCGACGGCTTGGCCCGGAGCCGGCGCCGCGGCGATCCCCGTGGGTCGGGCCGGCGGGCCGCCGCAGCCGGCCGATACGAGGGCCGCGGCCACGACCGTGAGGACGGGGATTCCGCCTCGCCGGTCGCGGCGGCACACTACGGGGCGCCAGCATGCCTGCCAGGAGGCCGCCACACCGGGGTCGACGATGCCGCGCTTCGAGCACATCCGCCACAAGCCTCCCGCGTTGCTCGCGGCCGCCCGCGAGTTGATCGTGGCCTGCCCGCCGCTGCGGAGCCACGTGAATCTCTCGCATATCGTACGGACCTGCGGCTGCTTCGGCATCCAGCGCGTGATCGCCTGTGGGGCCCCCCGCGTGATCGGCCGGATTGCCCGCGACGGGGCCGAGCAGGTGGAACTCGAGATCCACCGCAGCCTGCCGCCGGTGCTCGACCGGCTGCGGGTCGAGGGCCGGGAGATCGTCGGCCTCGAGCAGGCCACGGGGTCGGAGATGCTGTTCGATTTTCGCTTCGTCGCCCGCACGGTGCTGGTGGTCGGGAACGAACGGACGGGCCTGGCGGCCGAGGAGCTCGCCCGGCTCGACCGCGTGGCCGAGATTCCGATGGCCGGCCTGCCGCACAGCCTCAACGCCGCCACCGCCACGGCCCTGGCCGTCTACGAATATTGTCGGCAATGGCCCGCGGGTGGAGTCACGCCGTGACGCTCGTGATCGGCACCGACGAAGCCGGCTACGGGCCGAATCTCGGCCCGCTCGTGGTCGGTGGCACGGCCTGGCGGGTGACGGCGGCCCCGGCCGGCGTGGAAACCAGTCTCGCGGCGGCCGCAGCGGCCGCGACGACCGACGGGGTCCCGCTGTGGGGCGACTCGAAGCTGCTCTACAAGGCGGGTGCGGGTCTCGACGCGCTGGAGCGAGGCGTGCTGACGGCCGTCGCACTGGCCGGCGGAGTGGCCGACCGGGCCGCGTGGGCCGCGGCCTGCGGGCTCGACGCCGCGGCCGCCGCGGACCCGCCGACGACCGATGGGCCGGCAGCATCCGACCATGGCGGGAACGCCCGCGGTGCGGCCCTGGCGGAGTCACTGCGGTCGCCGCTGGCCGCAGCCGGTGTGACGGTCGCGGCCGTCCGCTGTCGCGTCGTCAGCCCCGCCGAGTTCAACGCCCTGCTCGACCGTGGCCTCAACAAGAGCGACGTGCTGTCGGAGGTCACGCTCACGCTGGCCGCCGACCTGGTCGCGACCGCGGACGCCGACGAGCCGGTGGTCGTCTGGTGCGACCGCCACGGGGGGCGGCGGCGATACGCCCCGCTGGTGTCGCGGGCCTTCGGCAGCCCGCTCGTGCAACCGCTCGCGGAGACGCCACGGCACAGCGGCTACCGGTTCGCGAGCGATCGCACGATCGAGTTTACGGTCGGCGGCGAGCAACGACTGCCGGTGGCAGTGGCCAGCATGACTGCCAAGTACGTCCGCGAACTCGCGATGTGGGCCTTCAACGACTTCTGGCGGCGCCGCGCAGCCGGCTTGGCCGACACCGCCGGCTATCCGGTCGACGCCGCCCGTTGGCGGCAGGCGGCCGCCGGGGCCGTCGCGGCATCCGGCATCCACTGGGACGCGATCTGGCGCCGGGCGTGAGCGGCTTGCAGCCGCCGCCGAGGCAACGCAGAATCGGAGGCATGCCGACCCTGACCACGAGACTCTACGTCGTCCGTCACGCCATCGCCGAGGATGTCGGCCCCGGCGGTGCCGATCATGCCCGCCGGCTGACCGGCAAGGGACGCCGCCGCTTCACGCGGCTGGTCCGCCGGCTCGCCGACCGCGGCATGGACGTCGATCTGGTGGCGACCAGCCCGCTGGTGCGGTGCCGCGAGACGGCCGAGATTCTGGCCTCCCAACTCGCCGGCGAGCCAAGGATTGAGGTGGTCGACGCGCTCGCGCCGGGTGCCGACTGGCAGACGCTCGTGGAGTGGATGGTGCAGCAGGACGCGGCCCGGGTGGCCTGGGTGGGCCACGCCCCCTGCGTCGGACGCCTGGTGGCGATCTCGATCGGGGACAGGTCGGCCGCGGTGCGGATGGGCAAGGGCACGATCGCCTCGATCGCGCTCGACGACGGCCCGGGGCAACCTGGCGAACTGGAGTGGCTCGTCGGCCCCGATCTGCTTGGCCGACGCTGACGAGGTGGCGATGCCGAACGGTTTCCCGACCGTTGGCCAGAATCTATTATGATGAAGGTTTGCCAAGGAGCGCTGCGTCTGATTGTGGCCAATCCCTCCCGATTTCGTCCTGCGAGGAGCGTCTCGACATGATCCGCCCATTTCGAAGTCTCGTCACCGCCAGCGATCCGCTGGCGGCCCTCTGCCTGGTCGTGGCCATCATCGCGGTGGAAGGCTGTGCTCCCACGCGCGGCCCGGTGCGGGAGAACGTGGTCGAGATCGAGGAGATCGATGTCGTGCCGGCCACGGAGGTCGAGGAAAAGCTGGCCACCGCCGGCGAGCAGGCCCGCAAGGAGATGGACGCGGAGAAGGCTGTGGCGGACAAGGTGATCGAAGCGGCGACCGACGCGGCGGGCCCGGCCGCGGTCGTGGCGGAGACGGAGAAAGTGCTGCTCGGTGAGCCGTCGCTGACCGCCGGGGTGCCCGGCGAGGGGGCGATCACGCCGGAGCAGATCGACGCCTGGCTCGCCGATCCGAAGAATCATCGCATGCTCGAGCCCGAACTGCCGCTGGGCCTGTCGCAGGCCGCCGGTCAGGTTCGCGGACTCGCCGAGAACCCGCTCACACGGGCGAAGATCGAATTGGGGCGGCAGCTCTACTTCGACACCCGCCTCTCGGCCGACTCCACGGTCTCGTGCGCCTCCTGTCACGATCCGGCGTTCGGCTACACCGCCCACACGAAGACGGGGGTCGGCATCCGGGGTCAGCTGGGGGGCCGCAACTCGCCGGTGTCGTTCAACCGCATCCTCTCCGGGCCGCAGTTCTGGGACGGCCGCGCCGACTCGCTCGAGGCCCAGGCGGTCGGCCCGATCGCCAATCCGATCGAGATGGGCTTCACGCACGAGGGTGTCGTGAAGCGACTCTCCGAGATTCCGGTCTACGCCCGGCAGTTCGAGAAGATTTTTGGTGAGCTCACGATCGACCGCGTCGGCCAGGCGATCGCGGCCTTCGAGCGGGTGATCGTCACCGCCCCCTCCCCCTACGACTACCACGAGCAGTTGCGGCCCTTCGTCAAGCTCGATCCGGACGACATCGCCGATGATGCCGACCTGGCCGCCAGGTTCGCCGCGGCCAAGGCGGCCGCCGAGGCCCATCCGATGAGCGAGTCGGCCACGCGGGGCCGGGAGTTGTTCTTCGGCAAGGCTAACTGCAGTGCCTGTCACGTGGGGGCCAACCTGGCCGACGAGAAGTTCCACAATCTGGGCGTCGGCATGGCCGCCGCCGAGCCCGATCCGGGCCGGTTCGCGGTCACGAAGGACGAGCAGGATCGCGGTGCCTTCAAGACGCCCACGGTCCGCAACGTGGCCCTCACCGCCCCCTACATGCACGACGGCTCGCAGGCCACGCTGGCAGAGGTGGTGGCCTGGTACGACAAGGGAGGCCATGCCAACTCCCAGCTGAGCGATAAGATCAAGCCGCTCAACCTGACGGAGCAGGAGCGGGCCGACTTGGTGGAGTTCCTCAAGGCCTGTACAGGCGAAACCCCGCGGGTGGAGATAGCGCGGCTCCCGATCGCGGCCGACCTGTGACCGCCCCGCGAACCCTGCTGCCGGTTGAGCAGGCAGTTGGTCCGCTCTACGCGGGCGTCGACCTCGGTGGCACGAACATCAAAGCCACGCTCGTCGACGACCGGGGGCGGATGCTCTCCTTCCACACCGAGCGGACCTGTCCCGAGCGCGGCCCCGAAGACGCCGCCGCCCGCATGGGGCGGTCGGTGCAGTTGCTGGCCGAGCAGGCGGGCGTCGCGATCACCGGCATCGCGGCGGTCGGTCTGGGCTCTCCCGGCCCGCTCGACATTCCCCGCGGTACCATCGTGCGGGCCGGTAACCTCGTCGGCTGGGATGGTTTTCCACTTCGCGACCGGCTGTCGACCCACTGCGGCCTGCCGGTGACGTTTGCCAACGACGCCAATGCCGCCGCCTATGGTGAGTTCTGGGTGGGGGCGGCCCGCGACCACGACTCGCTCGTGCTGCTCACGCTCGGCACCGGCGTGGGTGGCGGGATCATCATCGGCGACATCAACGTCGAAGGGGCCCACAGCCACGGCTCGGAATGCGGGCACATCATCGTCGACCAGGCCGACACGGCGCGGATGTGCCCCTGCGGCCTGAGGGGGCATCTCGAGGCCTACGCCAGCGCCAAGTCACTGGTGGCACGGGCCGTCGAAGCCCTCGCCGGCGGCGGCACGGGCGGCCTGGCCGAGGCGGTGGCCGCCGGCGAGCAGCTGACGCCGATCGTGATCGGCCGTGAGGCAGCCCGCGGCGACCCGCTGGCCATGCACCTGCTGATGGAGACGGCCCGCTGGCTCGCCGTCGGGATCGTGTCGCTGATGCACGCCGTCGACCCGGAGGCCGTGATGTTGGGCGGCGGCATGACCTTCGGCGGGACCGCGGCGCCAGTGGGGCGGGAGTTTTTGGCCAGGGTCGTGACGGAGGTCCACCGCCGCACCTTTCCGGTGCTCGCCGCCTCCACCGTGATCGGGTATGCCAGTCTCGGGGGAGATGCGGGAGCGATCGGTGCCGCCGGCCTAGCCCGGCTGGCGGCCGGTCGGCGGTAGAATCCTTCTTATGTCCATCGACTGCTGCCACATCCGCAACTTCTCGATCATCGCCCACATCGACCACGGAAAGAGCACGCTCGCCGACCGCCTCCTGGAGGCCACCGGCACCGTCGACAAGCGGCAGCTCAAGGAGCAGATGCTCGACGACATGGAGCTCGAGCGGCAGCGGGGCATCACGATCAAGGCTCGGGCCGTCCGGATGGAGTATCGGCAAGGCGGCCAGCGCTACGAACTCAACTTGATCGACACGCCCGGCCACGTCGACTTCCATTACGAGGTGTCGCGCAGCCTGGCCTGCTGCGAGGGGGCGCTGCTGTTGGTGGACGCCTTCCAAGGAGTCGAGGCCCAGACCGTGGCCAACGCCTTTGCCGCGATCGGCCAGCGATTGACGATCGTGCCGGTGATCAACAAGGTCGACCTCGTCCACGCCCGCGTCGACGAGGTGCTGCTGGAGATGGAGCAGTCGCTGGCCATCGATGCCAGCGAGGTGCTCAAGGTGAGCGCCAAGACGGGCATCGGGATCAGCGAACTGCTGGCGGCGGTGGTGGAGCGGATTCCTCCACCACAGGGCCGGCCCGAGGCCACGCTGCGGGCGATGATCTTCGACAGCCACTACGACTCCTACCGCGGCGCGATCACCTACGTCCGGCTCATCGACGGCACGATCCGCGAGGGACAGCGAATCCGCTTCCTGCGGACGGGCGTCACCTACGAGGTGCT
>VGYP01000010.1 GCA_016872955.1 Planctomycetota bacterium | reverse complement strand
GGGGAGGGAACGGGTGAGGCTTTCGAAGGGGCATCTGGCACTGATCGTGGGGGCGATGCTCTTGCTCGTGGGCGGCACCATCGTGCAGGGCCGCTGGACGGAGCGTTGGACGCTGATCTCACGGGATGCCGTGACCCGTGCGGCCACACTGCTCGAAAAACGGTTTCCTGAGCGGTTCGGCCAGTGGGAACTGGATCGCAACCTGGAGAGCAACCCCAAGGAACTCAAGGCGGCCGGCGCGGTGGGCCATATCTCGAGGAGCTACCGCAACACGCGGTCGAAGAACCGCATCTCCGCCTTCGTCGTCTGCGCCCTCCCTTACGACGCCTCCGCCCACACGCCCGACCGCTGCTATCCGGGCGCCGGCTTCACGATCGGCGAGGCGGAGCATCTGGTCAGGATCGACGTGGTCGGCAAGCGCACGGCCGAGGCCTTCACCGGCACGTTCGTGAAGGCCGGCGAGACACTTCGCATCTTCTGGACCTATGGGGTGCCGGGTGACACCGGCGACGACGTGCTCGACTGGCGGGCCCCCCAGTTGGCGCGGATCGCGCTCTCCGGGGAGCCATCCGTCTACAAATTGTATGTGATCGCCGATCAGACCAGGATCGGGCCCAGCCAGTCGATGCTCGATTGCGAAAACTTCATCGCCGAACTGGTGCCGGCATTCGACGCGGCCTTGCAGAAGGACGGTGAATCCGCCGAGGATGCGTCCGCCGCTTCGGCCGCCGCTGGGGCCCCTGCGACACCCCTGGGCGACTCCTCGGCGGGCTGACCGAGCCGGCCGCCAACGACGACGCATGACCCGCCCAACGAAACGCGCCCTCGTGACGGGCATTACCGGCCAGGACGGCTCGTATCTGGCAGAGTTCCTGCTCGACAAGGGCTACGAGGTGCACGGGCTGGTCCGCCGCTCGAGCACCTTCGGCACTCAGCGAATCGAGCATCTCTACCGCGACATCCACGAGGTGGAACGGCCCCTCGTCCTGCACCACGGCGACATGGCCGACGGCAACGGCCTGGCCCGCCTCATCCGCGAGATCCGCCCCGACGAGGTCTACAACCTCGCGGCCCAGAGCCACGTCCGCGTCAGTTTCGACCAGCCCACGTACACCGCGGACGTGACCGCCGTGGGCGTGCTGCGGCTGCTCGAGGCAATTCGTGACCTCCAGGATGCGGCGGGGTACCAGATCCGCTTCTACCAGGCATCCTCCTCGGAAATGTTCGGCAAGGTGGCCGAGACGCCCCAGCGCGAGACCACACCCTTCCACCCCCGCAGCCCGTACGGCGTGGCCAAGCTCTACGCCCACTGGATCACGGTCAACTACCGGGAGAGTTACGGCCTGCACGTCTCCTGCGGCATCCTCTTCAACCACGAGAGCCCGCGCCGCGGCGAGACCTTCGTGACCCGCAAGATCACGCGTGCCGCCACGCGGATCAAGCTCGGCCTGCAGTCCAAGCTCTACCTCGGCAATCTGGACGCCCGCCGCGATTGGGGCTTTGCCGGCGACTACGTGGAGGCAATGTGGCTGATGCTCCAGCAGGACACGCCGGACGACTACGTCGTGGCGACCGACGCGACCTTTTCGGTGCGGGAGTTCTGCGAGCAGGCCTTCGGACGTCTTGGCCTGGATTACCGCGACTTCGTCGCGATCGACCAGCGGTATTTCCGGCCTGCCGAGGTGGATCTGCTGCTCGGCTGCTCCGACAAGGCCCGCGGCCAACTCGGCTGGCAGCCGCGGGTGTCGTTCCCGGAGCTCGTGACGCTGATGGTCGACGCGGATCTGGAACTGGCCCGCCGGGAGCAGGTGCTCCGTGACGCCGGTCTGAACAGTATCCTGCCGCTGCGCTGAGGAGCCCCTTCCCACCGACTGCGGCCCGTTGTCCATGACCGACCTGTCGACCAAACAGATCATCGTCACCGGTGGTGCGGGCTTCCTGGGACGGGCGGTGCGTCGGGTGCTCGCCGGCCGGGGCGTGTCCGACGACCGTGTCTTCATTCCCCGCCGCCGGGATTTTGACCTCACCGTTGAGCGGGACGTGGCCCGTCTCTACGAGACCGCCCGCCCCGACATCGTCATCCATCTGGCCGCCGAGGTGGGGGGCATCGGCGCCAACATGGCGCATCCAGGGCGGTTCTTCTACACCAACATGGCGATGGGGCTGCACCTCGTCGAGCACGCCCGCCGCGCCGGCCTGGCGAAGTTCGTCCATACCGGCACGGTCTGCGCCTATCCGAAGCACGCCCCGATCCCGTTTCAGGAACAGGAGATCTGGAACGGCTACCCGGAGGAGACGAACGCTCCCTACGGGCTCGCCAAGAAGGCCGTGTTCGTGATGCTCGACGGCTATCGTCGCGAGTACGGCCTGAAATCGGCCGTGACGGTGCCGGTCAACCTCTATGGTCCCGGCGACAACTTCGATCCCTCGTCCAGCCACGTGATCCCGGCCCTGATTCGCAAGTGCGAGGAGGCCCGCCTGACCGGGGTGGCCGAGGTGGTCTGCTGGGGCACGGGCCGGGCGACCCGCGAGTTTCTCCACGTCGACGACGCAGCGGAGGGGATCGTGCGGGCGGCCGAGGTGATGGAGGAGCCCGTGCCGATCAATCTGGGCGGTGGCCGCGAGATCGCGATCCGCGACCTAGTGGGCATGATCGCGATCGCCTGCGGCTACGAGGGCCGGATCACCTGGGACACCTCGAAGCCCGACGGCCAGCCGCGCCGCGCGCTTGACATCTCCCGCGCCCGATCGCTGCTCGACTGGGAGCCGCGGCGGGGCTTCGACACCGGATTGGCGGAGACAGTCGCCTGGTGGCGCGCGCACGGCCGCTGAGCCGCGCCACCGCTCACTCCACCGGTTCGAGCTTGCCCTGACCGAGGACGAACTTTCTCGTCCCGGCCGGTCCGTCGAAGGCGACGGTGCCGACTGATCGAGGGCCGACACCGCTGATCTTCGTGAGCATGCCCTCGCCATAGTCCGGATGCCGCACCCGCTGGCCCGGCTCATAGACGCGCTGGACGGGGGCCGCCCCCGCCAACCGCATCGCGAGGTCGGACACGTGGTCGGTCGCCGTCGGCCGATGAGCCCGGCGGGGCATCGGCCGCTCGTCGTCCTGGGCGTCGCCGCGATCCATCGTCAGGCCGTCCGGTCGGAACACCCACAGGTGCGGGCCGCGTGTCGACTCCTCGTCAAGCGGCGGCTCGTTCCAGTCGTCGCGCTGTCCGGCACGTCCGCCGAAGGAGTCGAAGACGGCATCCGAACCGCCGGCCGCCTCAGCGCCGATGACGACCGTCTCCACGCCGGTCATCTCTGCTAGGAAGACGCTCGGCGCTGAGATCCGCCGCGTGCCCCGATAGTCCCGCATCCGGGCACAGCTGGCGTGGACCTCTTCCCTGGCCCTCGTGATGCCCACGAACACCAGCCGCCGCTCCTCCTCGAGCTGGTCCTGGTGATCGAGGCTTCGCTCGTGGGGCAGGATACCGTCCTCCATGGCGACCAAATACACCACCGGAAACTCGAGGCCCTTGGCGGCGTGGAACGTCATCAGCGAGACACGCTCGGCCGCCGGGTCCCAGGCATCCGCATCGGCGACCAGGGCGGTCGTCTCCAGAAACCCGCCCAGGGCGTCGTCACCGTCGGCCAGGGTGCCGGGGTTGGCCGCCCACGCCTCGTCATGCTGGCGGGCCGCGGTCACGAGTTCCTCGACGTTCGCGAGCCGTTCGAGCCCATCCTCGTCGTCCTCGGCCTCGTCCTCCAAAAACCGGCGATACCCCGTCCGTTCGAGCACCGCCTCCAGCAGGTCCGCGACGCCCGCCTGGCGTCCGGCCGTGGCGCCGAGTTCCCCGCGCAGTCGGGCGAAGGCGGTCAGTTCGCGGGCAGCTTTCCGGGGCATGCCGGGAATCCGGTCGGCTTCCGCGGCCGCCGCCAGGCGGCCGGTGGCATGGTCCTCGGCCCAGGCCGCCAACCGCTCGAGGGACTGGCGGCCCACGCCTCGCGGCGGCACGTTCACGACCCTGAGGAACGCCTCGTCGTCCAGGGGGTTGCGCAGCAGCCGCAGCCAGGCGACCACGTCGCGGATCTCACGTCGCTTGAAGAACTCCAGCCCCCGCACCAACTGGTAGGGCACCCGTGCCGCCCGTAGGGCGAGCTCCAGGGAACGCGACAGGGCGGCGGTGCGAAACAAAATGGCGATGTCCCGCGGCGTGCGGCGCCCGGCCTCGACGGCGGCGGCGATTTCGCTGGCGATCCGCTCCGCCTCCTCCTGGCCCGCCGCGTCGAGCACGATGCGGACCCGCGGTCCCGGCTCCGCCATCGTGAGCAGCCGCTTCGGCTTGCGACGGCTGTTGTGGGCGATCAGCCGATCCGCCGTGCCGAGGATGTTGGCGAGGCTGCGGTAGTTCCGCTCCAGCGTCACCACCCGGGCGGTAGGATAGTCCCGCTCGAACTCAAGGATGTTGCGGATGCTTGCGCCGCGCCAGCCGTAAATCGCCTGATCGGGATCGCCTGTCACGGCCAGGTTGGGATGATCGATCGACAGGCCGCGGATGATCGCGTACTGCACCGCGTTGGTGTCCTGGTACTCGTCGACGAGCACGAAGCGGTGGCGGGCGTCGAGGGTCGACCGGAGTTCGGGATCGTCGGAGAGCAGCCGCGCCAGATGCACGAGCAGGTCGTCGAAGTCAACGGCATTGGCGGCCAGCAGCATCCGCTGGTAGACCGGCCACAGCCGTGCCGCCACCTCGTCCACCGGCCGACCCCGGCGGGGCTCGAACGACTCCGGGGTCACGAGGTCGTTCTTGGCCCGCGAGATCACGGCGGCAACCCGATCGATGGGCGTGTGGGAGAGGGTAAGCCCTAGGCTCTTGGCAGCCCGTTTGAGGACCGCAGACGCGTCGTCGGGGTCGAAGATCGAGTACTCGCTTGTCAATCCACACTGGCGGGCATGCCGCCGCAGCAGGCGGGCGGCGAAGCGGTGAAAGGTCCCCATCTCCACCGGCTGCGGGCCCACCAGGGCACTCACCCGCCGGCGCATCTCGTCAGCCGCCTTGTTCGTGAACGTCAGCGCGACGATCGAGGCGGCGGGCACGCCGGCCGCGATCAGATGGGCCACGCGATGGGTGACCACCCGTGTTTTGCCGCTGCCGGGGCCTGCCAGCACGAGCAGCGGTCCCTCGACGTGGGCGGCGGCCTCCCGCTGCGAGTCGTTCAGACCGTCGAGGAGCTTCGCCGACACGATGTTTTCCCGTGCAAACAGACTGCCGACGTCCCCGGATCACGTTCGTCGCGCCGCCGGAGCGTAGTCGGCTCGGTGAGCCTTCGATTATATTCCTGCCAACCGCGGGCCGACGCACGGCCCGAGCCGCCAGCGAACGATCACCCAGTCGCACGGGAGGGACCCCATGCCGCGGATTCCATACAAGGACCTGATGCAATCCGACGAACTGGCCGAAAAGCTCGAGATGAGCACGGCCGAGATCGGTTTGTCCGTCCGCACCACCAACTGCCTGGAAGAGAAGGGAATTTTCACGGTGCACGACCTTCTCAACTGCACGCGTGCCGACCTGCTCTCGATCTCGAACTTTGGCGAAAAGACGCTCGAGGAGGTCTACAAGGCCCTGGAAAAGATCGGTTTTTTTCGGTCTCCGGGAGCAGGCAATGGTGATGGCGGAAGCAGCCTGTCACCCGGTCCCTGAGCCCATGCCCGGCCTGGCGGCCACGGCCGGCGAAGCACCTCGGACCCACGGCGGCCGGCACCCTTCCCCTCGCTGGCCCCGGATTCGGGAGGCCCTGGACAAGCCGCCTCGAGCAGAACGTGCCCGTGGCCAGGAGAGCGATCGTGAGGTTGCCGCGTTTTTTCGCCAAGAAGCGGGGACACCGGCGAACGGGTGCCGAGGTCTGGGGCTCCGTCGGCGAGGCGCTATTCCACGCCGTCCTGGTGGTGGGTGGACTCGCCTTCGGTGGTCTGCTCGTCACCGGCATGGCGGTTCCCGAATGGCGTATCAATCACGACTTCGTGGCGGGTCGGGCCCGTGTCGTGGGCCTGGGATTGGCCCGCCGCACCACCGGCGTCGCGGCCGAGGCCGAGGTCAGCTGGCAGCCTGGACTGCGGCTGCGGTATGAGACGCCCGCGGGTGAGGTCGAGTCGTGGGCCTTCCGCGGCCCCCGGGAACCGGACCGCAGCCGTGCCCTGGCCAGGCTCGATCGCGAGGACCTCGGCCGCGAGGTGACCTGTTGGTACGACCCCGATGCCGCACGGGTGGTGGTGCTGGAGCGGGGCTACAACTGGTGGATGTGGGCTCTCACGCTGCTCATGCCGGGGGCGCTGCTCGCCTTCGGCAGCGCCGGTCTGATCCGCGCTTACGGCCGCTGGGGCAAGAGTGAGGAAAGACGTGCGGCCACCCGCGGCGGCCTCGGCCAGCTGGTCGCAACACCGGTCCTGGAACAGGACCATCCGGGCGTTCCGGGCTGCGACGATCTCGTCAACTCGCCGGGCACGATCCTGCGGTTTCGACTGCCGCTGGAGAGCCCAGAGAATTGGACGCTGCTGGGATTCGGCCTGTTCGCGGTGCTCTGGAATGCGGTGCTGTCGCTTCTGGCCGTCAACGCGGGCCTCGATCTGCTTGGGGGCCGGATCGACTGGCTGCTGCTCGCGATCATCGTGCCCTTCGCGGCCGTGGGCATCGCCGGCATCGTGATCTTCGTCAGGCGAGTGTTCCTGACGACCGCCGTCGGCCCGACGCAGCTCGAAATCTCCGACCACCCGCTGAGGCCCGACGGGATCTACGACCTGCTGCTGGCCCAGGGCGGCTCCGGCGCCTTCACGCGGCTTGAACTGGCCTTGGAACTCGAGGAACAGGCGACCTTTCGCCAAGGCACCGACACGCGCACGGAGCGGGTCGTGGTCTGGCGGCAGGAACTCGGCTCCTGGCGTGACCTGCAACTGACACCCGGCACGCGCTTCGAAGCCCGTGCCGCGCTCCACGTCCCGGGCAAGGCCATGCATTCCTTCGCGTCCGAGCACAACTCCGTCCACTGGCGAATCGTCGTCCGTGGCCGGCCTGGCCGCTGGCCGGCCTTCACGCGGTCGTTCCCGCTCGTCGTGTTTCCCGCTGCCGCCGAAAAAGGAACGTGATGAACCCCAGCGAAGCGCCCCGCCGGCAGCCCGTCGTCCTCGTCCACTTTTCCATGGCCGATCGCCATTACGAGCCGCTCCAGACGCTGGCGGTGCGCTACACGGTCGAGGGCATCGATCCCCGAGACGTGAAGGTGGTCGAGCGATCGGTGCTCTGGTACACCGAGGGAAAGGGGGAGGAGGACCTGGGCGTCCACCGTTTCGAACGGCCGGGGGCACCGGCGATCGGTCGTCCGCTCGTCGGCGAGTTCAGTTGCCCCTTGCCACTGAGCCCGCTTTCCTACGAAGGCCTGATCGTCAAGATCCGCTGGTGCGTCCGGATTCGGCTGTTCTTTGCCGGCGGACGCGACTTCGTGTCAGAGCACATTTTCGACCTCGGCGACGTGCCCGTGGCCGCCTTCCCCGGGAGGCCCTGACATGCCGGACACGACGGCCCACAGCCGCCACCACCGCAACCCGTTCGCGACGCGGCACACGCGGCCCGGCGCGGTGCCGCCGCTGGACGACGAGGGCCGCCCGCGGGATCTCGTGGCCGTGGTCGCGTCGCTGGCGGGCCTGCCGCAGGCGGCGATCGTGGGACCACACGGCACCGGCAAGTCGACGCTGCTGAAGGCGATCGAAGTCGCCCTCTCCGCCGGAGGGCGGTCGGCCGGGCACCTGCGACTCCAGCGCCGTCGCGACGCGGTCTCGCTGCATGCCGCGATCCTCAGGGCTCGTCGGGGAGCGACGCTCTGCGTCGATGGATGGGAACGACTGGGATGGCCGGAGGCGGCCACGGCCCGCCTGCTGGCCCGCCTCCGGGGATGCCAGCTGGTCGTCACCGCCCACCGTGCCGTGGGCATGCCCACGGCCGTGCGCACCGGTGGCAGCCTCCCGCTACTGGAGGCGATCGTCGACCGCCTGCCGGATCATGGCGGGCTGATTGAACGGGCCGACCTGGCCGACGCCTTCGCCAGACACGCGGGCAATCTCCGGGATTCGCTGGGCGATCTCTACGATCGCTTCGAGCGCCGCGTACGCCGGTTGTGACGATCGTACCGGTGGACGGGACGATGCGGTCGGTCCGTGGAAAATTCACGAACCGGCGCGGCCTTTTTTCGACGCCGCCGCGAGTGCCCGCGTCCTAGGGTTGCATACCGCCGGAAATCCGGTGGATCCCGAGGAACGAGGAACGAGTGATGAGCGCGCGTCGACTGGCCGGTTGTGTGATGGCAACGATCGGCTGTTGTCTGGGGGCGGAGCATACGGCGTCCGCCCAGTGCTGCCTGAACGACCTGTTCACCGGCTGCCTCGCCGGCTGCCGCAAGCCGGCCTACGCCGTCGCACCCGTGGCCGTCGCGCCCGTGATGGCCCCGATGCCCGCCCCGCCGCCACCGGTCATGGTCCCCGTCCAACAGGTGAGCTACGTGCCCGAAACGACCTACCGCACTGAATACAAGTGCGTGCCGGTCACGACCTACAAGCCTTCCTGCGAGATCGATCCGTGCACCGGCTGCCCGGTGGACTGCATGCAACCGGTCACGCAGTACGTGCAGCAGGCCGTCAATGTGCCGGTCACGCAGTATCGTGCCGTGACAACGACCAAGTACGTGCAGATGCAGCCGGGGTACGGCGCTCCCGCCGCGCCGCCCATGGCCGCCGGGCCGCCGGCCGCGAGCCCGTTCGCTGCAGTGCAGACCACCCCGCAGGCCTGGGGAGCCGCCGGCGCGGACGTGTCGCGACAACCGCTGCCGGGAGTCGCTCCACCGTCCCTGCCCGCCGCACCCGTGCAGCCCGCCCCCACCTACCAGTACCAGCCCGCCGCCCCCCCGGCCTTCGGCGGCCAGCCCGCCCCGCAGATCATCACTCCGCAGTCTGGCAACTACGCGCCGACCCAAGGCTCGGCAGCGGCCCCGCTCCAGGCGACACCTCCGCCGGCGCTCGCTCCGGCACCCTCGCTGAAGCCGATTCCAGAACTTCCCAAGACCGCGCCGACGGGCGGCGAGGCCGCGGCCGCGGCCACCGGAACGGGCGGCACGGACAACGGCACGACCGGGCAGCCCGCCTCCGATGCCGAAGGGCCAGCCCGCATGCCCGTCCTGCCCGGCCCGGGCCCGAGCGCCGCGACGGGGGCGTTCCCGCGGCTCCTGGAGCCGACCGGTCACACCACGTCGTGGGGTCCTTCCGATGGCGGGTCGGCTCGGGTCCAATACCCGACGGCCGCCCTGCCGGCGTGGCGGCAGCGATAGCACCGCCCGGGCCGTGCTCCGGGCGCCGGCTCCGACCGCCCCGGAAGGCTCTGACGTGACCAACGCCGACATCGCCGCCACCTTTGAGCATGTGGCGGACCTGCTGGAATACCGCGGGGACAATGCGTTCCGGGTGCGGGCCTATCGCAACGCCGCACGGTCGATCGAAGGCCTCGTCGAGTCCCTGGCCACCGTCCGTGCCGACGACGCTCGCTCGCTGACCGACCTAGAGGGCATCGGTGACGACCTAGCCAGCAAGATCGAGACGCTGCTCGACACGGGCCGACTGCCACTGCTCGAATCGCTGGAACGGGAGATTCCCGCGGTCGTCTTCGATCTGATGCGGGTGCCAGGCCTGGGCCCCAAGAAGGTCAAGGCTCTGGTGGATGCCCTCGCGATCGATTCGTTGGCCGCCCTGGAGGTTGCCTGCCGAGAGGAGCGGGTGCGGGGCATCAAGGGCTTCGGCCCGAAGACCGAGGCCGCGATCCTGGAAAATCTCGCCTTTGCGCGGGATCCCGACCGGTCCCGACTGCTCTGGCACGACGCCGATGCCATCGCCGCCGGGCTGATCGACTGGCTCGCGGCCTGCCCCGCGACGCTGCGGGTGGAGGCGGCCGGCAGCCTCCGACGGGGCCTGGAAACGGTGGGGGATCTCGACATTCTGGTCGATAGCCGCGACCCGGCCGCCGTCATGCAGCGGCTAGTCGACTGGCCCGAGACGGCCGACGTGCTGCTCACGGGCGACACCAAGACCAGCATCCGCGGACCACGCGACGTCCAGATCGACCTGCGAGTCGTGCCCACCGAATCCTACGGCGCGGCCCTGCAATACTTCACGGGCTCGAAGGAGCACAACATCCGACTGCGGAGCCGGGCCCGGGACCGCGGCCTCTCGATCAACGAATACGGAGTCTTTCCACTGGCGGAAGGGGAAGCGGGCCCACCGGGACCGGCAGTCACGGGCCGCACCGAAGCGGAGGTCTATGCCGCCGTCGCGCTGCCCTGGATTCCACCGGAACTCCGCGAGGGCAAGGACGAGTTTGCGCTCGCCGAGCGACACGCATTGCCGCAGCTCGTCACGCTCGCCGACATGCGCGGTGACCTGCACATGCACACCAGCGACACCGACGGCGAGGAACCGCTCGTCGACATGGTTCACGGGGCGGTCGCCCGCGGGCTCTCCTACATCGCCATCACTGACCATGGCCAGCGGGTAACGATGGCCCGCGGCCTCGATCGCCACCGCCTGCTCGCCCAATGGGAAAAGATCGACCGGCTCAACGAGTCCCTCTCGTCGGAGGCCGGGCCGCCCATCGTGGTGCTCAAGGGAATCGAGGTGGACATCCTCGAAAAGGGTGGTCTGGACCTGCCCGACGACGTGCTCGCACGGGCCGACTGGGTGGTGGCGAGCCTCCACTACGGGCAGAGCCAGCCCCGCGACCGGATCACGGCCCGGTTCCTGGAGGTGATCGAAAACCCGCACGTGGCCGTGATCGGTCATCCGACCGGGAGGCTGATCAATCGCCGCCCCGCCTACGACGTCGACATGGAGGCGGTGATCGCAGCGGCGGCCAGGACCGGCACCTTCCTCGAGATCAACGCCAATCCGTGGCGGCTCGACCTCGACGACCGCCACGCCGCTGCGGCCAGGGCGGCGGGCGTCAAGATCGTGATCTCGACCGATGCCCACTCCACCCGCGGGCTCGACGTCATGCGCTGCGGCATCCTGCAGGCCCGCCGAGCCGGCCTCGAGGCCGCGGACGTGGTCAACACGCGGCCGCTGGCCGAGGTCCGCGGACTGATGAAGACTCGCTGACCGTCGCTGCGGGCGGCTGGCGGTGGCCTCACGGCTTCTTCACGCACCGGAAGCCGATGTGGCTGGTGCCGCTCGAGATTTCGCCCTTGCCTCGTGAGCCCACGAGGTATCGGGAACAGTATTGGTCGCTGCACAGGAACGACCCGCCGCGTTGAACCCGTTTCGGCTGGCCGGGCTCCTGCGGATCGAAACTGTCAGCCGGCCCGCGTGGATTCTTCACGGTGCCGAGGCGGGCATCCCGGGCGTAGGTGTCGGGACGGTACCAGTCGCTACACCACTCCCAGACGTTGCCCGACATGTCGAAGAGCCCGTAGCCGTTGGCCGGGAACCGGCCTGCCGGCGCCACGCCTGCGAAGCCGTCGGCTGCCGTGTTTTCGACAGGAAAGCGGCCCTGCCAGGTATTGGCCATCCATGCGACCTGCGGCCGGAACGCTTCGCCCCACGGATAGGCCGCGCCGGCCAGCCCCCCGCGGGCGGCGAACTCCCATTCCGCCTCGGTCGGCAGCCGCTTGCCGGACCACGTCGCGAAGGCCGCCGCATCTTCGTAGGCGACGTGCACCACGGGATCGTTGTCGCGACCGTCGATCGTACTGCCGGCGCCGGTGGGCCGCTTCCAGCATGCGCCGGGCACGTAGGCCCACCACCGGAGGTGGGCGCTGCCGGCCGCATCCCGCAAGGGCACCGGATCCATCGGCGGCGTGAAGACGATCGAGCCCGGTACGAGATTCTCGGCGGGCGCCCCCGGAAAGTCCTCCGGTCGCGGCGGCCGCTCGGCGATCGTCCGATAACCCGTCTCCTTCACGAACCGGGCGTACTCAGCGTTGCTCACCTCGTGCCGGTCCATCCAGAAGCCACTCACGGCCACGCGGTGGATGGGGCGGGCATCAGCCATCGGATCGTCACCACCGAAGGGTATCCGACGGGGGTCGCTGCAGCCCATCGAAAACTCACCCCCCGGGATCCACGCCATGCCCGGTGGTGCCGGCCCGGATGCGGCGGTCGGCCCCACCACGGTCGGCTCAAATTCAGCCGCCCAAGCGCGGTGGCAACGCGGTGTGGCCGCGGCGGAGACCAGCGCGGCCAGGAGCATCATGGCGGCCCGCGGCCCGCCGGGCGATGCGCCACGCGATGCGGCGCCGCTGCCTCGTCCGCTCATGCCGGCTTCCGCTTCTCAAGGGCCCGCTCGAACCGCCGTCGCAGGGCACGCCGTCGCGACGGTTTCCACCACTTCACGAAGGCCCGCTGGGCATCGTCGGCACGCCGATCCTCGACGCGTCTCAGCTCGGCGAGCGTGCTTCGCTCCGATCCCACACCTTTCTCGCGCGACCAGCGATGGAACCAATCGGCGGCGGATGCATGGTCGGTGAAGTCGCCGAGGAACCGCTGCAGACGCTCCAGCGACTGGTGGCAGGCCGTCAGCTCCTGCTTCGGGAACACGACCGCGAAGATCTCCAGGGCATACCGCAGTCTCTTGCCTTCGATCCGCAGTCGGTGGATTGTGGCCGCGTCGGTGAGCTTGCCGCCGGTGCGGTCGAAGAAGTCCCTGAGCAGGCGGCGAAAGCGGCGGTGACCGTAGCTGACGAAACTCTGCGTCCAGCCGGATGACGCCACCTGCTCCAGCAGCTGCTCGACCCGACCACCCCAGTCGGCCGCCCGGAGCTCGTCATGCACTTCCTGGATCGGACGCCGCGACACGTCGCGCCGCTTGGTGAGCATGGTCACGAGCCTCTCCCGGGCGCGGGCGGCGGCCGGCGAGCGGCCTTCAGACCGCTCCGCGAAGCCCTGTTCCCTCGCCAGTCGGCTCGTCAGCACGTCGAGATCCCGGGTGTCGCTGGCGGCCTTGCGGACGCGTCGCAGCCGCTTCTCGAACCAGCTGCGACGCTTCGCCGGCAACACCGCCCGGAAGGCGCTGAATGCGGCCAAGGTCCTGCGGGTCGCGACCCGCAGGCGATACACCCGCTCCGGGTGGTGCTGGGGGCCGGACGCCGCCACGAGTTCCGCCCAGACGGCGTCGAGTCGCTTTCGCAGGGCGTGCTCGGCCACGCGCGACACGGGCGACTCGCCGAACTCGGTGACGGTCCAGACACTCGACCGCTTCATACCGCGTCGCTGAACGGCGCCCCCTGCTCGTTGCCACGCACTGCCCGCGGCGACCCCGGCCCCGGTCGCCTCACTCTATGCCACGGGCGGGGCCGTCGCCAGCGGGACGCGTCAGGGGCGGTCGGCGACGGCGGCCGCCGCCACCTCGCCCGGCAACGTCGGCTTCGACACGAAGACCTCGGACGCGAAGACCGTTCCCGATCCCATGCCCCCCTCCCCGCTCCACAATCGTCCGGTCAGGGAGATGGCATCGCCCGCGGCGACCAGGTCGATTTGGGCGGCTTCGATCGTGGCCACGGCATCGTCCGACACGGTGAGCGTCACGCGCCGGATGCGGCCCACGGGCACGTGCAGCGTGAGCGTGTCCTTGTGGATGCGCTTGACCGTTCCCACGACCAGGCTGCGGGTCTTCGCCTGCACGGGATCGGGGACGAAGTCAGCGGGGGGCGTCACCAGGTCGAAGCCACCGACAGGCTCGAGCCCGCGTCCCTCCGCGTCGACCTCGGTCACCAGTCGGATCACGTGGCCAACCCGGAGCAGCGACGCGGGTGCTCGGCCCGTGACCCGCAAGCGGGTGACCCCGGCAGGATGCAACTGGACGACCAGCGGTTCGGCGCTGTCGCCTGCCCCGCGCTCGGCGACTGCGATCAGGCCACCGGCCAGCGTGCCCGTCGCAGCCACGACGGTGCCCTCGTAGTCCGCCTCCGGCAGCCTGTCGATGATCAGTTTATTGCGATTGACCGGCTCGGTGATCGCCCGATTGGTGCCGCGACAAGCACCCAGGTTCCAGAGCCGCTGGTAGGCGTTCTGGATCGCCGCCGACTTGAAGAACACGCCCCACTGGACGGTGCCATCCGGTGCCAGCGGAGCCGGCGTCTCCTGGCTGTCGGCGTACGGGTTGTAGGCCGCGATCTGGCCGGGGGCTGGCGACGCGGCGAACAGCGCGGCGGCGAGGGCAAGCGGTAGTCTTCCTGCGACCATGTGATGAAGCTCTCCGCGGAGACGTGGGCACGCCCCATGGAGGCTACTTCGGCAGAGTCGGCGGATCAAAAAAACACCCGCCGCAAGGCCGACTTAGCCGGCAGCACCGCCCAAACCGTCACGTTCCGCCCAGCTCGACCCGCCGACCGGCTCATTCGTTGCCCGAGGGGCCTCGAGCGTGGCGACCCCGGACGCCTCCCCGGACGACTCCGCACCGTCGACACCGCCCGATTCCAGGAGCGGGAACTGCCTGGTGAGCAGATTCTCGCGGTCGAGCCGCAGAGCCTCCAAGGCTTCCGGACGCACCCGCACCTCCGCCGTCTGAAAGGTGTTGAACCCGGTGCCCGCGGGGATCAGGTGACCGAGGATCACATTCTCCTTGAGGCCGACGAGGTTATCGGTCTTGCCGGCCAAGGCAGCCTCGGTGAGCACCTTGGTCGTTTCCTGGAAGCTAGCCGCCGAGATGAAGCTCGAACTCTGCACGCTGGCCTTGGTGATGCCGAGCAACTGCGTACTGGCCGATGCCGGCTTGGGAGTCGCCCCCTTGGCTGCGGCCCCGCCCAGCACCTCGATCTGCGAGTTGGCCTGCGCGAGCACGTCCTTGGGCACGATACTGCCGGCGGCGAACTCGCTGTCGCCCCGCTCGGTGATCCGCACCGATCCGGCCATGCGATCGTTCGCCTGCCGGAACTCGTGCCGGTCGAGCACGCTGCCCGGCAGCAGGTTCGTATCACCGACCGTCTCGATCTTGACCTTGCGGAGCATCTGCGAGACGATGATCTCGATGTGCTTGTCGTCGATGTCGACGCGTTGGCTACGATAGACGTTCTGGATCTCGCGCACGAAATACTGCTGCACCGCTTCCTCACCGGAAATCCGCAGGATGTCGTGCGGCACCAGCGGGCCGTCGACGAGTGCCTCTCCGGCCCGCACGAAGTCACCAGGGTGGACGCGAAGATGCTTGCCGTGGGCCACGAGGTGCTCGTGCTCCACACCGCTGTCGCTGCGGACGATGATCGACCGCTTGCCCCGCCGCTTCTCCTTGCTGATTTCGACTTTGCCGTCGGTCTCGGCCATGATGGCCGGATCCTTGGGCTTGCGGGCCTCGAAGATCTCCGTGACCCTGGGCAGGCCGCCCGTGATGTCCTGCGTTCCGCTGGCCTCACGCGGCGTCTTGGCCAGCACGTGCCCCGCCTTCACCATCTCGCCCGGTGACACCTCGATATAGGCCTTCTCGGGCAGGTAGTAGAACTCCTGGATCTGGCCGCTCTCGTCCTCGATCACGATCTGTGGGTGGTAGACGCCCTTGTGCTCCATCACCATCCGTCGCATGTGACCGCTGGGGTCCTTCTCGATCCGCAGCGTCTCGCCCTCTACCACGTCCTCGTAGCGGACCTTACCGGCCACCTCGGCGAGAATCGGGATCGAGTGGGGGTCCCACTGCACGAGCACCGTGCCCGGCTTCACGTCCTGATCCTCGGCCACCTTGAGGATGCCGCCGGCCGGAATCTCGAACTTATCCAGTTCATGCCCCTTGGCATCGACGATCGCCAGCTCGCAGTTGCGAGCCAGCACAATCGACTCGCCCCCTTCGTTCTGCACGGTGCGGAGTCGCGTGAACTTCACGGTGCCAGCCCGCTTCGCCTTGTACTCGCTCTCTTCGATCGCCCGCTGGCCGACGCCGCCGATGTGGAAGGTCCGCATCGTCAGCTGCGTGCCTGGCTCACCGATGCTCTGCGCGGCGATGATGCCGACGGCCATTCCCTCCTCGACCAGCGAACCGGTCGAGAGGTCCATGCCGTAGCAGAGCCGGCAGACACCCAGCGGGGCCTCGCAGGTCAAGGGGCTGCGTACCTGGATCTTGTCGAGGCCGAGCTCTTCGATCTGGCGGGCCATCGTGCGGTTGATGAGATCGTCCTCGTTGACGATCGGCTCGCCCGATTTCGGATTGACGATGTTGGAGCGACTCACACGGCCGCGGATGCTGTCGGCGAGGCTGACGTCGACCTTCTCCCCGCGGTAGAGCACCGTCTTGGTGATGCCCTGGGTGGTGCCGCAGTCGTGCATGGTGACGACGACGTTCTGCGCCACGTCCGCGAGCTTGCGGGTCAGGTAGCCCGAGTCAGCCGTCTTGAGGGCCGTGTCGGCGAGACCCTTGCGGGCCCCGTGCGTGGAGCTGAAATATTCGAGCACCGTCAGACCTTCCCGGAAGTTTGCCTTGATCGGCGCCTCAATGATCTTGCCCGACGGCTTGGCCATCAGCCCACGCATGCCGGCCAACTGCCGGATCTGCTCGACGCCACCGCGGGCACCCGACTGGGCCATCAACTGGATCGGATTGACGTAGCCGTTCCGCCGGTTCGGCTTGGCATCGGTGTCCTGCTCAAGCTCCGCCATCATTTCCTTGGTGATCTGCTCGCGGGCGTGCGTCCAGGCGTCGAGCACCGAGTTGTACCGCTCGCCGTCGGTGATCACGCCCTTCTGGTACCGCTTCATGATCTTCATCACCTCCTTCTCCGCGTCGGAGATGATGCGGCCCTTGCTGGAGGGCGTGATCAGGTCGTCGGTCGCAAAGGAGAGGCCGCTGCGCGTGCCCCAGCTGAAGCCGATCCTGTTCATGTCGTCGAGCAGATCGATCGTGCTCCGTCGGCCGAGCGTCTGGTAGCAGTCGGAGATCACGCGGGCCAACTCTCCCGACTTCATCGGGATGTTGTAGAAGAGCATCGGGGCCGGCAGGATCGAGTTGAAGAGGACACGGCCGACGGTCGTCTCGATGACAGCCCCGGGCACCGAGGTCGAATCCCCCTCGACCTTCAGCCGCCGCTCGGCCGGCAACTTGACCTTGATCCGGGTGTGGGTGTCGACCTTGCCAAGCACGTGGGCGATCTCCACCTCCGCGAAGTCCTTGAACACCGCCACCTCGCCGGATCGGCCCGGCTGCGACATCGTCAGGTAGTAGCACCCCATCACGACGTCCTGCGACGGCGAGATGATCGGCGCACCGTTGGCGGGACTGAAGATGTTGTTGGTCGACAGCATCAGCGTGTGCGCCTCGACCTGCGCCTCGATCGAGAGCGGCAGATGCACCGCCATCTGGTCGCCGTCGAAGTCGGCGTTGAAGCCCTTGCAGACCAGCGGGTGGAGCTTGATGGCGTTGCCCTCGACGAGGACGGGCTCGAACGCCTGGATGCCCATGCGGTGCAGCGTCGGCGCCCGATTGAGCAGAACGGGGTGGTTGCGAATCACCTCCTCCAAGATGTCCCAGACCTCGGCATCCTTCCGCTCGAGCATCTTCTTCGCGCTCTTGATCGTGTCGGCGTGACCGAGCTCCTTGAGGCGTCGGATAATGAACGGCTGATAGAGTTCCAACGCGATCTTCTTCGGCAACCCGCACTGGTGCAGCCGGAGGGTCGGGCCGACCACGATCACGCTGCGGGCGGAATAGTCGACCCGCTTACCGAGCAGGTTCTCGCGGAACCGCCCCTGCTTGCCCTTGATCATGTCGGTGAGGCTCTTGAGCGGGCGATTGCTCGAGGCCAGCACGGGCCGCTTGCAGCGGTTGTTATCGAACAGGGCGTCGACCGACTGCTGCAGCATCCGCTTCTCGTTGCGGATGATGACCTCGGGCGCGTTGAGGTCGACCAGCTTCTTGAGGCGGTTGTTGCGGTTGATGATCCGCCGATAGAGGTCGTTGAGGTCGCTGGTGGCAAAGTTGCCGCTGTCCAGCATCACCAGGGGCCGCAGGTCCGGCGGGATTACCGGGATCACATCGAGCACCATCCACTCCGGCTTGTTCTCGCTGTCACGAATCGCCTCCACGATCTTGAGGCGATTGACGAGGTCCTTCTTCTTCTGCTTCGAGTTCGTCGTCACCAACTCCTCGCGCAACTCCTTGGAGACGGTCACCAGATCGAGGCCGAGCAGCAGCTTGCGAATCGCTTCCGCCCCCATCTCGGCCTCGAAGCCGCCTTCCCCGTAGGTGGCCCGCGCCTCGCGAAACTCCTCCTCCGTGAGCAGTTGCTGTTTCTTGAGGGGCGTGTCCTTGGGGTCGAGCACCACGTAGTCCTGGAAGTAGATGACCTTTTCCAGGCTCGAGGTCTTCATGTCGAGCAGGGCGCCGAGGCGGCTCGGCATCGCCTTAAAGAACCAGATGTGCACCACCGGCGCGGCCAGCTCGATGTGCCCCATCCGCTTGCGGCGGACCTTGCTCTGCGTGACCTTGACCTGGCAGCGGTCGCAGATCATCCCCTTGTATTTCATCCCGCGGTATTTGCCGCAGGAGCACTCCCAGTCCTTCTCGGGGCCGAAGATCTTCTCACACATCAGGCCGTCCTTCTCGGGACGGAAGGTGCGGTAGTTGATCGTCTCGGGCTTCTTGACCTCCCCGAACGACCAGCTGCGAATGTCGTGCGGCCGGGCCAGGCTGATCTTCACGGCCGAATAGTCGTTGACACGATCGTAGGTGGCTTCACCGATGCTCACGGGTTCTCTCCTCGTTGATTCGTCGCTGCTCGAACTCGTCAACCGTCCGCCGTCACGCCGGAGGCGCGACCATTCGCTGGCCCACGGAGCGGCCCGCTCCGGCAGCCCTCCCTGTAGGCGACGACCGCACTGGCGTCGCCCGTATCAACCTAGATCCGCCGTTTCTCCAACTGCATGTTCAGTGCCAGTCCGCGAATCTCGTTGGTCAGCACGTCGAAGCTGGCCGGGGTGCCCGCCTCGAGCGTGTTCTCTCCCTTGACCATGCTTTCGTAGATCTTGGTCCGCCCTTCCACGTCGTCGCTTTTGACCGTTAGCAATTCCTGGAGAATGTAGGCGGCTCCATACGCCTCGAGCGCCCAGACCTCCATCTCCCCGAACCGCTGCCCACCGAAGCGGGCCTTGCCGCCGAGGGGCTGCTGCGTGATCAGCGAGTAGGGTCCGGTGGAGCGGGCGTGGACCTTGTCGTCCACCAGGTGGTGCAGCTTGAGCATGTAAATGTAGCCCACGGTTGTCTCCTGCTCGAGCGGCTCGCCCGTGCGACCGTCGAACAACTGGGCCTTCCCGTGCCGCGGCAGATAGGCCTCGTCGAGCACCTTGTTGATGTCATCCTCACTGGCCCCGTCGAACACCGGAGTGATCGCCTGGAAACCGAGCACCTTGCCGGCCCAGCCAAGGTGGGTCTCCAGGATCTGGCCGACGTTCATGCGGCTCGGCACGCCGAGCGGGTTGAGAAGGATCTGCAACGGTGTTCCGTCGGCGAGGTACGGCATGTCCTCCTTGGGCAGGATCTTGGCGATCACGCCCTTGTTGCCGTGCCGACCCGCCATTTTGTCGCCGACCGAGATCACCCGCTTGGCCGCCACGTAGACCTTCACCATCTGCAGCACGCCGGGCCGCAATTCGTCGCCGCGCTTCATGCTGTTGAGCCGCCGGTCACGACCGTCGATCGCCTCCTCGACCGCCGGCCACATCGTTTTGACGATCTTGTCGACCTCGGCCTTCCGCTGCGGCGAGCGGGTCTCGATGTCGTCGGGCTTGAACGCCGCGGCCCGCTCCGCCACCACCTTGTGATCCTGGTTGCGGACCAACAGACTGCCGTCAGCGGCAGGCAGCGGCTTCTGCAGCACCTTCTCGATCTCGGCCACCATCTCCGCGAACGCTTGGGCAATCCGCATGTTGCCTTCGCTCTCGGCCTCCTTGAGCTGCTTCTGGAACTCCCGTCGCTCCTCCTCGGAAAGGCTCATCTGCCGCGAGAACTTCTCGGTCGCGATCACGATGCCCTCGACCCCCGACGGCACCTCCAGGGAGTCGTTCTTCACGTCCTCGCCGGCGCGGCCGAAGATCGCATGCAGCAGCTTCTCCTCTGGCGTCAGCTCCGTCTTGCTCTTCGGCGAGACCTTGCCCACGAGAATGTCGCCCGGCCGCACGTAGGTGCCGATCCGGACGATGCCCCCTTCGTCGAGGTTGTGCAGCGCCCGCTCCCCCACGTTGGGAATGTCGCGGGTGAATTCCTCACGGCCGAGTTTTGTGTCGCGGATCTCGATGTCGTACTCCTCGATGTGGATCGAGGTGTAGACGTCGTCCTCCACGAGCTCCTCGCTGATGATGATCGCGTCCTCGAAGTTGAAGCCGTCCCACGCCATGAAGCCGACCAGGACGTTCCGGCCCAACGCCAACTGGCCCTTGTAGGTCGCGGCACCGTCGGCGATCACGTCCCCCTTCTCGACCTTCTGGCCGAGGGCAATGATCGGCTTCTGGTTCTGGCAGGTCCGCTCGTTGAGCCCCACGTACTTCCGGAGCGGATAGGTGTCGACTCCCGAGGCCGAACCGCCCGGGGTGATCTCGATCGTCTCGGCGTCGACGTAGGTGATCGTGCCCTTGCGGGCGGCACGAACGAGGAGGCCGGAGTTGGTCGCCACATCCCGTTCCATGCCCGTGGCCACGATGGGTGGCTCGGTGATCAGCAGGGGCACCGCCTGCCGCTGCATGTTGGAGCCCATCAGGGCCCGATTGGCGTCGTCGTGCTCGAGGAACGGAATCAGCCCGGCCGAGACGCCGACCATCTGGCTGGGAGCCACGTCGATGTACTCGATCTCGTCGGTGGGCACAAGCACGAAGTCGCCGCGATAGCGGGCGATGATCGTGTCCCCCACGAGCCGACCGCTCTCGACCTGGGCGTCGGCCGGGGCCAGGTGCGCGTCGTGCTCCTCGTCGGCCCGCAACCAGACCACGTCGTCGGCCAGCTTGCCCTTCGAGACCTTGCGGTAGGGCGTGACCAGAAACCCGTACGAATCGACACCCGAGTAGATCGCCAGGCTCGAGATCAGTCCGATGTTGGTGCCTTCCGGCGTCTCGATCGGGCAGATCCGCCCGTAGTGGGAGATGTGGACGTCGCGCACCTCGAAGCCCGCCCGCTTGCGGTTGAGGCCACCCGGACCTAGGGCCGACAGCCGCCGCTCGTGCGTAAGCATCGAGAGCGGATTGGTCTGGTCGACCACTTGCGACAACTCACCCCGACCGAAGAAGTACTCGATCGCGGCCGAGATGCTCTTGGGATTGATCAGCGTCCGCGGCGTCATTTCGGCCGCATCCTTGAGACTCATCCGCTCCTGGACGGTCCGGCGGAGCTTGAGGAACCCCTTGCGGAGCTCATCGCTGGCCAGCTCGTCGATGGTCCGCAGACGCCGGTTGCCGAGGTGGTCGATGTCGTCCACCTCCACCGCCTCTTCCCCCTCGCTAAGCCGGAGCATGTACCGGATCGCGGCGATCAGGTCCTCGGGCCGCAGCGTCATCTCGGTCTCGGGCACATCCAGCCCGAGCTTGCGGTTGATACGAAAGCGACCCACGCGGCCGAGCCGATAGCGATTGGCGTCCTTGAACTTCTCGTCGAACAAGGCCCTGGCCTTGTCGAGCGCCGAGGGGTTGCCGGGCCGTAGCCGCTGATAGATGCGCACCAGCGCGTCCTCGTGGCTTGGAGCCATGCCCGTCCGCCGCTTCGACTCGTCGGCGTCCTCCCGCAGGCTGTTCATGATCAGCGGGACCTTCTGCTCCTCCATCACCTCCACGCCAGGCAGCCCCGACGTGCAGATCAGTTCCGCCCGGTCCTGCGTGATGGTGGCGCCCGCATCGACGATCACCTCGCCTGCCCGGTCACTCGACTTCGGATAGACGATGTTGTCGACAGCAATCTTGCCGACCAACTTGCCGACGCTGCGTCCGCCGGAGACCTTCTCCTTGCTCGTCTTGTAGAAGAGTTTGAGGATCTCCGAGTCGCGGCTGTACTTCGGGTTCATCGCCCGCAGCAACGTGAGCGCGGAGAACTTGCCGCTCTGGTCGATCCGCACCTGCAGCGTGTCCTTCTTCGACACGTTGAGTTCGATCCAGCTGCCCCGCTCGGGAATGACGCGGCAGTTGTGGGTCTTGCGGTCGGTCGACTCCGTGTCGGCCACGAAGTCGATGCCGGGGGACCGGTGCAGCTGGCTGACGACGACCCGCTCGGCGCCGTTGATGATGAACTCACCGCCGCCCAGCATGATCGGCACGTCGCCGAGATAGACCTCCTCATCGATAGGCTGCTCGCGGGTCAACCGCAGCCAGACCCGCAGCGGTCTGCCGTAGGTGAGCCGCAACTGCCGGCACTCGTCGGGATCGTAGCGCGGCTTGCCGAGCTCGTAGCGGAGGTACTCGAGCTTGACCGTCTTGTCGTAGCTCTCGATCGGGAAAATTTCCCGCAGCACGCCCTCGATCCCCTGATCCTTCCGCTTGGCGGGCGGGACGTCGTACTGCAGGAAGGCGTCGTAGAAGCGTGTCTGAATTTCCGTCAGATCGGGGATGGCCTGACTCGCGCGGCGACTGCCGAAGGTGCGGATCTCAGTGGGCTGCAGGCGGCGGACGGCGCGGGTTGCCATGAAGGGACGGCTCCTCGGGAAAGGTGCGACGCGACGACGGAACGAGTCAGGGCCGACCCGCGATCTTCACAGCGCATTGCAGCGCGGAGAGGGCACGGACACGGCGAGCGGGAAGGAAGCGATCGCAGGCGCGAACGGCATGAACGTCGACTGCAGACAGAGGGAGGGCTGCGAGCTTGCAAAAACTATACCGTTTTTCCGCCAGCCGTCCAAAAAAATAACGGAATCTCGTGAATTCGGCAGTTTTTACTTGACCGTGACCTTGGCCTTCGCCTCCTCGAGCTCCTTGGCGAGCTTTGCCGCGTCTTCCTTGGAGATGCCCTCTTTCACCTTTGCCGGCGCGCCTTCGACCAGGTCCTTGGCCTCCTTCAGGCCCAGTCCCGTCGCCGCACGCACGACCTTGATGATGCCGATCTTGGCTTCGGCAGGGTAGCTCTCGAGAACGACGTCGAACTCGGTCTTCTCCGCGGCAGCCTCGGCGGCGCCGCCGCCGGCACCACCGGCGGGCGCGGCCATCATCACTGCGCCAGCAGCCGCCGGCTTGATGCCGTGGACTTGGTCGAGGTAGTCGGAGAGTTCCTTGGCCGCCCTGAGGGTCAACCCGACGATCTTGTCGCCGAGCTGCTTTGTTTCGGAGGAGAATTCTCGGGTCGCTTCAACCGTTGACATCGCTGCTGGTCCTTTCCCTTCAAATACCGAGGCGGTCCGCCTGCCGGACTCCGCTCGAGCGTCTGTTCGTGGAACTGGTTTTGATTTTGCCGGCTGAGGGCCGGGCTCGACGACGGCGTCCCACCACGACAACCTGTGGCTATCCCGCCGCTCCCCTTTGTACCACGTTTTTTTTCCGGGTGAAGACCCTCTCGGAAAATCCGCCGCCGCCGCATGGGCCGCCTGATCCGCGGCCCGACCGGGACAGGTCAGGCCCGGGCGGGCCAAGTCAGGGGGCCCGACGGACCGAACGTGCCGCCTCGGTCAGCCGCCGTCCACCGGAGCAGCTTTTTCCAGGTCTTCCACGCGGCTGGCGATCTGCCCGGCGAGCGTTCCTCCGGCCCCTGTGATCTGACCGGCAAGGATTCCTGCCAAGGACGAAATCTGACCCGACAAGACCGACAACTGTTCCAGGCGGGAGGGCCACTTCGCGACCTTCTTGACGTCGTCGGCATCCAATCGGCCGCCGTCGAGGGCACCACCCCGGCACTCGAAGCCCTGGAACGCACTCTCGTTGGCGAGGCGATCGATCTCCTTGGCCAGGTCGACGATGTCCTCGCCACCCCAGGCGAGCGCCAGCATCCCGGCAGCCTTGTCCATGGCCGGCGACAAGGGCGTGCCCGCGACGGCCCGCTGGGCGAGACTGTTCTTGACCAACTGCAGATGAATGTGCTTCTTCCGCAGCGCCTGCCGCAACTGGGTCGTCTTCTGGGCGTCGAGCTGACCGAGACTGACCACGATCACGTCACCGACGTCCTTGAGGCGGTGCTTGAGGTCGGCGACCAGCATGTCCTTGATGGCTTTGCTCATAACTGCATGTCCTGGTGGCTATGTGTGCTGGGAGCTGCGCGGATTCGGAGGAGGTGGCCGCGTCAGATGGCCACTCGGACGCCGGGGGTCATGGTGCCGGAAATCGACACGCTCTTTACGTACTGGCCGCGGAGGCTGTTGGGCTGGAGGCCGAGAATGTGGTCGATGAAGGCCCGCGCGTTGTCGATGAGCTTGGCCGCATCGAAACTCACCTTGCCGACGACGGCATGCACGATGCCGGTCGGGTCGTTGCGAAACTCCACTTTGCCGGCCTTGTACTCGCCGACCGTCTTCTTGATGTCGGCCGTGACCGTGCCGGCCCGTGGACTGGGCATCAGGCCACGGGGCCCGAGCACCTTCCCAAGCGGGCCGACCAGGCCCATCATGTCGGGCGCGGCGATGCA